>DASUMM010000131.1:0-2815 GCA_036277655.1 Burkholderiales bacterium
CGCGGCGCGGGCTGGCACAGGCCCGCAGCAGGTCATGCGTTAGGGTAGACATGGAATCCTCGTCCGGTTTTTCGTCCCAGATGCCCCGCATGCACCAGCCTGCGCAACAGCGGGCAACAGCGGTACTTCGGGTCCTGGAAGCTTTCGTAGAGCACGTCGAGCGAGCGCGCCACGGTGTCGAGCCCGATCAGGTCTGCCGTCTCCAGCGGCCCCATGCGGTGACCGAAGCATTTCTTGAAGATCTGGTCGATCTTCTCGGCGCTCGCCACCTGGTCCTGCAGCACGAACGCCGCTTCGTTCATGAAGAGGTGCGAGATGCGGTTGGAAACGAAGCCCGGCAGGTCCTCGACGACGATCGCCTCCTTCTGCATCGCCGTGAGCAGCTGCTGCAGCGTATCGACCGTCTCGTCGGAAGTGTGAAACCCGCGGATCACCTCCACCGTCGGCATCAGGTGGACCGGGTTCATGAAATGGATGCCGATCACGTCGGCGGGGCGCCGCGTGACGCTGCCGATCTGGGTGATCGAAAGGCACGAAGTGTTGGCACCGAAGCGCACGCCGGCCGGAGCGATGCGGTCGAGCTGCTCGTACACCTGCTTCTTGGTTGGCCAGTCCTCGATCACGTTCTCGACGATGAAGTCGCAGTCTGCGAGCGCTTCGAAGCGGGTGTCCCAGCGGATCCGCTCGCGTGCCTCGTCCTTCGATACGCGCGGCAGCTTCTTCGACAGCAAAGGCGCGAACCGAACGTTGTTCAGCACGCTCTGTTCGGCGCGCTCGAGCGCATCGGGCGAGATATCGACCACCACCGCCTGCTTGCCATTCAGCACCAGGTCGGTGATGACGCCGATCCCGATGTTGCCGGCACCGACGACGCCGATTTGCTCGAGCTGCATCAGGCGGCCTCCCGCGCCAGCGCAGCGCGCCGCCTGCGCCCGCGCAATGAAGCCTTGTCGCGGCCGGAGGCAGGCTGCTGCCTTCCGTTCGCATCGAGCCGCCCGGCAAGGAGGGCGATCGTCGGATGCTCAAAGAGGCTCACGATCGACACGTCGCGCTTCAGTTCCTTCTTGATCATCGCAATCACCTGCACCGCCTTGAGCGACGTGCCGCCGGCGTCGAAGAAGTTGTCGTGCACCCCGATCCTCGGCCGGCCGAGCACGCGACGCCAGATGTTCAGCAGTGCCGCTTCCGGTCCCGTAGCCGGAACGAGTTGCGTCTCGCTCGCGCCGCGAAAATCGTCGATCGCTTTCGCGATGCGCTCGAGGCTGGCGAGGTTCTCGGCGATCGCTTCGAGCGGCCGGCGGTCGTGCGCGGGCGGCGCAGCCTTCGGCGAAGTCGATCGGACGGACTCCTCTCGCGGCGTCCTTCCAGTCTCCGGTTGGTACGCGAGTGCGGCCAGCCGCTCGGCGGCAAACGTCGTCGGTGATCGTGCGCGGTGCGCTTCGAGGCTGCAGAGGAACTCGAACGCCGGCGCATTCTTCTCCGAACGCCGGAAATCGATCTCGAGCAGCGGCTTGCCCTCGGCGAGTGCGTCCCTCGCGAGCTTCGCCAGCACCGCGTGCTCGACGCCGCGGCCGAGCACCCGACAGCTCAGCAGGAAGGTATCGACCCGATAGCGGTCGGCGGCCGGCTGGTAGAGCACCACGCCGACCAGCCCGTATTCGCCGAAGCGGTCGGCCACGTGCACCGCAAGGCAGCGGCCATGGTCGAGGAAGCGCCGGATCTCCTCCTCGGAGCGGCGGATCGTGCTGAAGTTGAACTGGTTCGTGCGATACGTGAGCTGCGAGATGCGGGGAAGCTCCGCTTCGGTCGCCGCAGCGATCTCGATCCGCAGCTCGAGCCCGTCGAGGAACTCGCGCAGCGACGACGCCTGCCCGCGAAAGCGATCCCGCTCCGCGTTCTGCCGATACAGCTTCGTGCGGTTGCGGTCCTCCTCGGTGCTCGCCGATCGGTCGAATGCCCAGATGTGCTGCAGGAAATCGGCTATTGCCTCCGGCGCCTGCGGCACTTGCAGCGCGAGCACGCCGGGATGCTCGCTTCGCACGTCGGCGCAATCGATCGGGTTGTCGTCGAGGAAGACGAAGCTGTCGAGCCCGAGATTCAGCTCGGCCGCGAGTGCCGCCAGATTGGCCGACTTCGGGCTCCAGTTGATGCGCCAGGCCGCCAGGTGCTCGCGCTTGAGCACCATGTCGGGCCGCTTCTCGAAGACTTCCAGCACGTCCTGCTCGTTGTTCCGGCTGCAGAGGCAGAGGAGCATGCCCTGCGCGGCCTGCTCGACCATGAACTGCTGCAGCTCGCGGTAGGGGCCGCTGATCTCGATGCCGTCCACGCCGTCTTCGCCCACAGTGCCCTTCCACAGCGTGTTGTCGCAGTCGAGCGCGATCACTTTGAAGGGTGCCTGGCGCTGCTCGTGGAGCGCGCGATATAGGGCGGTGCCGATGCCGGCATATCCGCGCGGGGTGTACGGGATGTCGCCAAGCTGCTGGCCGTGCGGGTCGTGCCAATCGGCATCGGGATAGCGTCGCGCGAGCGTCGCGGAGCCGATGGCGCGCAGGTTCGGGATTGCACGGGCGTCCGCCAGCAAGCGCTGCTCGGCGTCCGCCAGCGCTTCGCGAAGCGCAGGATCGCGTTCGGTCTCGGGACTCGGGGGGCAGATGCACAGCACCACCGAGGCGAGACTCTCCTGGCGGAACGCGGCAAGCGCGGTGCCGAAATCTTCCAGGTTGCGCCGCAAAGCCCGGCGATACGGGTCGTCGGCCGCGTCTTTCTGCGCCCCGGTTCGCGTCGCGTAGACATTGAAGAGGCCGGATCCTTCCAG
>DASUMM010000132.1:0-3457 GCA_036277655.1 Burkholderiales bacterium
CAACCGCGAGCTGGAACCGCTCGCTCGATTGGAGGAACGCTTCGAAGCTCGCGCAAGGCACGGGGTGCAGGCGGTACTCGGCGAAATAGTTGCTCATCGTCTCGCGACGGCCCGGCGACTCGGCGGCGACGAGCACGCGCAGGTTGGCATTCGCAAGGAACGCGCGCAGTGCCGCAAGCGGGTCGTTCGCGCGCCGATCGACGGCGAGCGGCGGCAGCGGCTCGCTCGCCAGAAACTCGTCGGCCGCTTCGTCTGCCGACGGCCTGGTCGCCAGGTCGATGCGCGCGAAGTCGCGCGTGCGCACGAAGAAATCCTCGGCGGAAAGAAAGATTTCGGCCGGCGGCAGCAGCGGGCGGTCCGGGTCGCCGCGCAGCAGCCGGTAGCGCGAGGAGGCTTCGCGCCAGAACGCATCGATCGCACCGGCCACATCCTGGTGCAGCACCACGGTCGCCGGCTGCGGCAGATAATCGAAGATCGTGGCGACCGAATCGAAGAATAGCGGCAGGTAGTACTCGATTCCCGAGGGCGCGACGCCGCTCGAGATGTCGCGGTAGAGCGCCGACTTCGACGGGTCGCCTTCGAAGCGCTCGCGCCAGCGGCTGCGAAACTTCACTCGCGCCGCCTCATCGAGCGGAAACTCGCGCGCCGGCAGCAGCCGCACGTCGCTCACCGCATACAACGTGCGCTGCGAGTCGATGTCGAACGTGCGGATCGTGTCGATGACGTCGTCGTCGAGCTCGATGCGGTAGGGAAGCGCGCTCCCCATCGGGTAGAGATCGATCAGGCCGCCGCGCACGCAGTATTCCCCCGGCGCCACTACTTGCGTCACATGGTTGTAGCCCGCCAGCACGAGCTGGCTACGCATTGCCGGCTCGTCTAGCCGCTTGCCCCGCTCGAGAAAGAACGTGTGCGCGGCGATGTGCGCGCCGGGACAGAGGCGATACATCGCGGTCTGCGCCGGCACGAGGAGCACGTCAAAGTCGCGGCTCTGGATGCGATAGAGCGTTGCCAGTCGATCCGAGACGAGGTCGGGGTGGGGCGAGAAGTTGTCGTACGGAAGGGTTTCCCAGTCCGGCAGCACGCAGATGCGCAGTTGCGGCGCGAACCAGGCCATTTCTTCTGCGAGCCGATGCGCGTCCTGCGCACTTGCGCTCACCACGGTGAGAGCGCCGCCCGTGACGAGGCGGGCGAGGGCGAGCGCATCCGACGAGCCAGCAAGGCCCGTGTAGCGTTTCCGGGGGAGCATCTCGCGCTGCATTACCTACGCCGGTGCGATTATACAATCCTGATTTTTCGGGGAATTCCGTTGACCTGGTTCGGTCTGATGGCAGCCGGCGGCTCAGGTTCCCGCCTCGCGCAAGGCTCGGCGAAGCAATACCTGCCGCTCGCAGGGAGGTCGATGCTCTGGCATGCGCTGGATGCGCTTCTCGCCGCCGGACCGGAAACCGTCTTCGTCGTGCTCGCACCAACCGATGAGCAATTCGCGCGCCACGACTGGAGCGCTTTCGACGGGCGCATCGAGCCGCTCTATTGCGGTGGCGTGACGCGGCGAGATTCCGTCTACAACGGACTCGTCGCCGCCTCCGCAGTCTTCGACACCGAAGACTTCGTGCTGGTGCATGACGCTGCGCGGCCGTGCCTGCCGCGCGCCGATCTGGAGCGCCTGATTGGCGAGTGCTCTGATGACCGCGTCGGCGGGATCCTTGCCGTGCCGCTCGCCGAAACTGCCAAACGCGTTGCCAAGGACGAAGCGGGTGCGCAGCGCATCGCAGCGACCGAGGATCGCTCGCAACTGTGGCTTGCGCAGACGCCGCAGATGTTTCGCGCCGGATTGCTGCTGCAGGCGCTGCACGATGCAAAGCGCGGCGTCACCGACGAAGCGCAGGCGATCGAGCAGCTTGGATTGCGCCCGAGGCTGGTGCTCGGCAGCCGGGAAAACTTGAAAGTCACGTATCCTGAAGACCTCGCGATTGCGGAGGCGATTCTGAAGGCGCGCACATGAGAATCGGGCAGGGTTTCGACGTGCATGCGCTGGTACCGGGGCGGCGCCTCGTCATTGGCGGCGTCACGATTCCCCATCACGTCGGACTCGAAGGACATTCCGACGCCGACGTGCTGCTGCATGCGATCTGCGATGCGCTCCTGGGCGCTGCGGGGCTGGGCGACATCGGCCACCACTTTCCCGATACCGATGCGCGCTACGAGGATGCCGACAGCCGCGCGCTGCTGCGCAGGGTTCGCGAGTTGACGCGCAACCATCGCATCCTGAACGTCGATGCGACGATCCTTGCGCAGGCGCCGCGCATGGCGCCGCACGTGCAGGCGATGGCGCGCAACATCGCAGCGGACCTGGAGATCGCAGTGGGGGCGGTGAACGTGAAAGCGAAGACCACCGAAGGGCTCGGCTTTGCCGGGCGGGAAGAGGGCATCGCGGCGCAGGCCGTGGTGCTGATCGACTGATGTATTCGCCGCCCTACAACCGGCCGGACGATCGCGCCGAGATCGTCGAGTTCATGCGGGCGAACAATTTTGCGCTGCTCGTCACCGGCACCGGCGCTACGCTGCACGCCTCGCACCTGCCGGTGATGGTGCAGGCGCGCGATGGCCAGCTGACGCTCGACATGCACATGGCGAAGGCGAACCCGCAGTGGCGCGAGTTCTTCGATGAGGAAGTGCTGGTGGTCTTCTACGGACCGCATGCCTACGTCTCGCCGCGCTGGTACGAGCAGAAGGAGCGCGTGCCGACGTGGAACTACGCCGCGGTGCACGCCTACGGCGTGCCGAAGAGGATCGAAGGGCGCGACGCAAAGTACGCCGGACAGGAGCGGCTCGTCGCCGCGCACGACCCGCAGTGGCTGCCGAGTTTCCGCGCGTTGCGCGAGCAGTACGTCACCGACATGCTGGAGGGCATCGTCAATTTCGAGATTCCGGTGACACGGCTGGAGACGCGCTGGAAGCTTTCGCAGAACCGCGGCCGTCGCGAGCAGGAGCTGATCGCTGCGGAGCTCGAGCGCTCCGAGGACGGCGCAGCACAAGCGCTCGCGGCACTCACGCGCAAGCACCTCTCCACGGAGTGAAGGTCCTCGTCATGGGCGCCGGGCTCGCCGGCGTCACTACGGCGTGGAAGCTCGCGCGCGATGGCCATGAGGTGACGGTGGTCGATCGCGAGCCGCAGGTTGCAGCAGCGGCGAGTTTCGCCAATGGGGGCATCGTCGCATCGAGCCGTCCGTTTCCGTGGCCGGGGCCGCACATGCTGCCGGTGCTTGCCAAGGCAATGGCCGGAATGGAGGCGGCGATCCGCATCCGCATGCAGCTCGATCCGCATTTCTGGATGTGGGGGTTGCGGTTTCTTTCGTGCTGCACGACGAACCGCTTTCACGAGATTCTCGGCCACAAGGCACGGCTCGTGCACTATTCGCAGCGCAGGCTTTCCGACCTGGTCGCCGAGACCGGCGTC
>DASUMM010000133.1:0-2970 GCA_036277655.1 Burkholderiales bacterium
GCCGCGCTATGCCGAGATGGCACCGGCGCACGTCGCACCCGCGGTCGCGCAACTGCTGGCCGAAGCGCGCGCCGCAGTCCAGCACGCCGAGCAGGCGGCCCCGACCTGGGATTCGTTTGTCGAGCCGCTCGATGACGCCAACGAGCGCCTGGCGCGCGCGTGGGGTGCAGTCGGGCACCTGCATGCAGTCATCGACACTCCGGAGCTGCGCGCCGCATACAACGAAAGCCTGCCCCAGGTCACGCAGTACTGGACGGAGCTTGGCCAGAACCTCGCGCTGTTCGAGAAATACCGCGCGCTGCGCGACTCGCCGGAGTTCGAGCGGCTGAGCGCGCCGCGCAGGCGCATCGTCGAGAACGCGCTGCGCGATTTCCGTCTCGGTGGCGCCGAGCTGGCGCCGGAAAAGAAGGCCCGCTTCGGCGCGATCCAGGAAGAGCTGGCGAAGCTTTCGGCGAAGTTCGCCGAAAACCTGCTCGACGCGACGAACTCGTTCTCGCTCGTGATCGACGACGAGCGGCGTCTCTCCGGCATTCCGGAGGATGCGCGGTTTGCCGCCCGCGAAGCGGCGCAAAAAGACGCACCGCCCGGCAGCGCGGCCGGGCGCTGGAAGTTCACGCTGCACATGCCTTCGTGGCTGCCCGTGATGCAGTACGCCGACGACCGCGCACTGCGCGAGACCCTGTACCGCGCGAGCGCCACGCGAGCGTCGGAATTCGGCAAGCCGGAATGGGACAACGCGCCTTTGATCGCGAGCATCCTCAAGCTGCGCAAGGAGGCGGCGCAGCTGCTCGGCTATCGAAGCCATGCGGAAGTCTCGCTGGTGCCGAAAATGGCGGCGACTCCGCAGGAGGTACTCGACTTCCTGCGCGATCTTGCGCGCCGCGCCCGCCCGTTCGGCGAGCGCGACGCGGCGGAATTGAAAGAGTTCGCCCGCAGAGAGCTCGGGATCGACACGCTGGAAGCGTGGGACTACGCATACGCGGCGGAAAAATTGCGCAAGCGGCAGTTCGACTTCTCCGACCAGGAAGTGAAGCAGTACTTCCCCGAGACGGCGGTCCTTCCCGGCATGTTCCGCCTCGTCGAGACGCTCTACGGCGTGCGCATTCACGAAGCGAAGGCTCCCGCGTGGCACGAGGACGTTCGTTTTTTCGAGGTGCGCGATGCTTCCGGCCAGGTGACCGGCCAGTTCTATACCGATCTCTATGCCCGCGAAATGAAGCGCGGCGGCGCCTGGATGGACGAGGCGATCGCGCGGCGCCGCAAGCACGACCGCGTGCAGATCCCGGTTGCGCATCTGGTGTGCAACCTGCCCCGTCCGGTCGGCGCCCGGCCGGCGCTCTTCACGCACGACGACGTGACGACCATTTTTCACGAGTTCGGCCACGGGCTGCACCTGCTCCTGACGCGCATCGAAGACCTCGGGGTCTCCGGCCTTTCGGGCGTCGAGTGGGACGCGGTCGAGCTGCCAAGCCAGTTCATGGAAAATTTCTGCTGGCAGTGGGAAGTGCTGCAGCCGATGTGCCTCCATGTCGACACCGGCGCGCCGCTGCCACGCGAGCTTTTCGCGCGCATGCTGGCGGCGAAGAATTTCCATGCCGGCCTCGCGATGCTGCGGCAGATTGAGCTGGCGATGTTCGATATGCGCCTGCACAGCGACTTCGATCCCGATACCGGCGCGAGTGCGCTCGAGCTCCTCGAGGAAGTGCGTCGCGAGATCGCGGTGCTGGTGCCGCCCGCCTACAACCGTTTTCCGAATTCGTTCTCCCACATCTTCGCGGGCGGCTACGCGGCCGGCTATTACAGCTACAAGTGGGCGGAAGTGCTCTCCGCCGACGCCTACGCCGAGTTCGAAGAGCACGGCGTTCTCGACCCGGCGACCGGCGCACGCTTCCGCGATGAGGTGCTCGCGGTGGGCGGCAGCCGGCCGGCGCTCGAATCGTTCCGCGCCTTCCGCGGGCGCGAGCCGCGCGTCGAAGCACTGCTGCGTCACAATGGTATGATCGCCGCACCCTCTGCGTGAGGAGCGTGACGATGCGCATCCTGCTTGCCGTAGCGCTCTGCGTCGCCACTTTCGGCGCAAGCGCGCAACTGTATCGCTGGACCGACGACAAGGGCCGCGTCCACGTCACGGACACGCCACCGCCGCCTTCCGCGAAAGGCGTGAAGAAGACCGTCCCGCCAGGCAGCACGCCGGAGGGCGCGACGCCGCAGTCATCCGGCCCCGAGCCGTTCGCGCTACAGCAGGCGCGCAAGAACTTCCCGGTTACGCTCTACACGGTGCCCGAATGCGAAGCGTGCACTGCAGCGCGCAGTCTGCTCAACAAGCGCGGCGTCCCCTTCAAGGAAGTGAGCGTCACCGAACCCGCGCTCCAGGAAGAGTTCAAGAAAACGATCGGCGGCAACACGGTCCCCGCGATGGTCGTCGGCAGCACGGTGCAAAAGGGGTACGAGGAAGCCACCTATCAGCGGCTGCTCGACGCTGCCGGCTACCCCGCCACCGGCATCCTGCCGCCGCGCAGCCAGGCCGAGCCGCCAGCTCCGGCCGCCCCGGGCCTGCCGAAAGTGGAGCCGGTGCCGCCCGAGCCAACGCCGGGTCCGTACGCCCCGGGCGCAGCGCCGCAGCCGACCAGAAAGAAATGACGGTTGCAGGCGCGAGATGAAACTCGCGACCTGCGGCCTTAGCGGCGTCCAAGGCTTTCCGGAAATCCCAGCCGAGCTCGAGATACCTCGAGAAGCAGGTCGTACCTGAGCTCGGGAACAAACTCCTCAGCGAAGTTACTCCAAGCGATTGCATAGCGATCGTTGAACGCATAAAGCATCGTGTGCGCCGACGGTCGGCCGAAAGGTACTGGAGCAGCTTCGCGGATGTTCGGCTAGCGTCGAGCTCGGGCGTACACTGCAGACTCGTTAGGCTCTGACCCGAGGGGAGGTATGGGCCCAGCATATCGCAAGCTGTTTCCTTGTACCGTC
>DASUMM010000134.1:0-4766 GCA_036277655.1 Burkholderiales bacterium
CATTCCTTCGGCAACCTCGAAGCGCGCAACCGTCGTCAAATCCTTGCCCTGCAGCGGCACCGGGGAGCGCAGCACCGCCATGTCGGGCCCGGCCACCGCGCAGATGCCGTGGCCATCCAGCAGCCGCGTTACCCACGGCACCGCTGCGCCGTAGTCAAAGCGCAGCACGAACTGCATGTCCATCGCGACGCGGCCGCTGCGACCTTCGACGATTCGGACGAGATTGCAATGGGTGTCGCGCGTCGGCATGAAGTCGATCAAGGCCACGCAGCCATCCGGGGTCTCGAACTCGGTCTCGAGGATCAGCGTGTCGTCGACGTAGCGGCGCCGCGCCCTGCAATCCGGCGCGGCGGGGGCAATCTTCCAGCGTCCATGCTCTGGCGTGCCGAGTAGCGCCGCGAAGCATGCCGGGGAGTCGAAGCGCGGCCAGCAAAGCCAGTCGATCGAGCCGTCGCGAGCCACGAGCGCCGCGGTGTGGCAATCGCCGATCAATGCGTAGTCTTCAATCTTCAAGGAGGAGCACCGTCTTGACGTCGCCGGGCTGCTTTGCGTAAGCCGCCTGCCATTGGCCGAAGGGAACCCGACGGGTGATGATGCGCTCGAGCCAATCGCGATCGGCGCGCTCGAGCGCCTCGGCAGCAGCCCGGAAGTGCCGCGCATTGGCGTTCACGCTGCCGAACACCATCCGGTTGCCGAGCACCATGAAGTCGTTCAGCTGCGCCGAATCGAGCGCGGCCCGTTTTCGCGCACCGCCGACGCCCAGCAGGCAAACGATGCAGTTGGGTGCACCGGCGCCAAGCGCCTGGTGGATCACTTCCGGGGCACCGCTGCACTCGATGACGACTTCCGGCGCCACGTCCGGGAACGTCGTGTGATAGCGCGCGCCCAGATCCTCGACCAGACGCGGCTTGGCGCCGCTTGCGTTGCGATCGAACACATGCACGTGCATTCCGCGCTGCATGCCAACCAGTGCCGCCAGCAAGCCGACCGGGCCGGCACCGGTGATGAGCGCGCGTCGCGGCTGCCAGATCGATCGACTGCCTGCAACGTCGATGTGCTCCCAAGCCTTGGCGACCACGCTTGCAGGCTCGAGCAGCACGGCGGCGAGGCCGAGCGACGATGGCACTTTCACGAGAAAGCGCGGATCGCTGCGCCAGCGTTCCGCAGCGAATCCGTTCGCCTGCCGGATGCCGCGCTCGGTGTAGCGGCCGTTCGCGCACATGTCCCACTCGCCGGCGGCGCAGTTGGCGCACGGCACCGGGTCGGGATGTCGCACGATGCCGACGACGTGTTCTCCCGGAGCAAAGCCGGTTGCCGGTGGAGCATCGATGACGCTGCCAAGCGACTCGTGGCCGAGGATGAGCCGGTCGATTCCCGGGGGAGATTCGCCGTGGCCGCCCTCGATCAGCTCGCGATCGGTGCCGCAAATGCCGATCGCGAGCGAGCGCACCAGCACGCTGCCTTCGTCCTCGGAGGGTTCCGGGACCTGCTGCAGCGCGAGCGAATCGCGCCGCCCCGGCGCCAGAGTCACGGCCCGCATAAGGTACGGACCGGGTGCGGCGGGCGTTAGTTCACGAGCGGTTCGGGTAGCGCTTGCGGGCGCGACGCACCATGGCTCGCACTTGGGCAGGGGCCGTGCCGCCGTGATGCTTGCGGCTTGCAAGCGACCCTTCGAGCGTGAGTACGCCCCGGACATCGTCTGCGATGGCGTGCGAGAAACGTCGCAAGGTGGCGAGTGGAAGCTCCGCCAGATCGCAGTTGCGCGACTCGGCCTCCCGCACTGCGCGCGCCACCACCTCGTGCGCGTCGCGAAACGGCAGGCCTTTCCTTACCAGATAGTCCGCCAGGTCGGTCGCGGTGGCGTGTCCTTCGAGCGCCGCCTTGCGCATCGCGAGCGGTTGCGGCTCGATTCCGGCGATGAGGCTGGCGAACACCGACAGCGAATCCTGCACCGTGTCGACCGTGTCGAAGAGCGCTTCCTTGTCTTCCTGGTTATCCTTGTTGTAGGCAAGCGGCTGCGCCTTCATCAGCGTCAGCAACGCGACCAGGTGTCCGAATACGCGGCCGCTCTTTCCGCGCACGAGTTCCGGCACGTCCGGGTTCTTCTTTTGCGGCATGATCGACGAGCCGGTGCAGAAGCGGTCCGGCAGCCGCACGAAGCCGAAGCGCGGATTCATCCACAGCACCAGCTCCTCCGAGAGCCGCGACAGATGCATCATCAGCACCGCTGCGCAGGCGGCGAACTCGATCGCGAAGTCGCGATCCGACACCGCATCGAGCGAGTTGCCGGCGATCGCCTCGAAGCCGAGCGCCTTCGCGACGTGCGAGCGGTCGATCGGGAAGGTCGTGCCGGCAAGCGCCGCCGCACCGAGCGGAAGCACGTTCACCCGCTTGCGGCAGTCGGCGAGGCGCGCCCGGTCGCGCTCGAACATCTCGACGTAGGCGAGCAGGTGGTGGCCGAACGTGACCGGCTGCGCCACCTGAAGGTGCGTGAACCCCGGCATCGGCAGCGATGCATGGCGTTCGGCCTGATCGAGCAGCGCTCGCAGCAGCGCTTCCAGCCGCTGGAGGAGCGAATCGATTTCATCGCGCAGCCAGAGCCGGGTATCGGTCGCAACCTGGTCGTTGCGGGAGCGCCCGGTGTGCAGCCGCTTGCCAGCGTCGCCGGCAAGCGCGATCAGCCGCGCCTCGATCGCGCCGTGCACGTCCTCGCTTTGCGACGGCCAGCGAAACTTTCCGGAGTCGATTTCCCTCGCGATTCGTGCCATGCCGCGCTCGATGGCACGCAGGTCGGTCGCCGAAAGGATCCCGCAGGATGCCAGCATGCGCGCGTGCGCAAGCGAGGCGGTGATGTCGTGCCGCGCCAGGCGCCGGTCGAACGCGAGCGAAGCGGTGAACCGCTGCACCAGCGCATCGACGGGTTCGGCGAAGCGGCCAGACCAGAGCTTGTTGTTCGTACCCTTGGACGCTCGCCGGGCCATGGGGCATACTCGGAAAAACGCGGCGCTGGAATTGCACCGCAAAGCAGGTCATGGCAAGTATACGGCATAACGTCCCGCCGGACGCCCTTCCGGACTTTCGCAATCTAGGCGTGATGGCGCGCATTGTGATCGGTGCGCACATGCTGCTCGCCGGTGCGGTGTTCTATGCCGAGCCGGCGTGGCCGCTTGCGCTCGAGCGGTTCGTGCGCAGCGCGGCGCTGATGGAGCCGGTGCTGCTCGCGAGCCTCGCGGTGCTGTATTTCCTCGCCAATCCGCTGGCGCGGATCGGCTACGGGCCCGGCGTCGCAGTGGTGCTCGCGGTGGCGGTTGGCGCGGCGCTCGCGTCGCACGCGTTTTTCGATCCCGCCGGCAGCGTTGCGGCAGCAGGCGGCGCTCTGCGGGTGATGCTTTTTGCCGTCCTGGTCGCCGCGGCGCTGCTTGCGTATCTGCGGCTCGCGCATCGTGCGTATTCGCCTGCGCTCGCCGAAGCTCGTCTGCAGGCCCTGCAGGCGCGCATCCGCCCGCATTTCCTCTTCAACAGCCTGAATGCGGTGCTATCGCTCGTGCGGCGCGATCCGCAGCGCGCCGAGCGTGCGCTCGAGGACCTGGCCGATCTTTTCCGTGAGCTGATGTCGGAAGGGCGGCGCTTCGTGCGGCTCGCCGAGGAGATCGAGCTGCTGGAGCGCTATGCCGCGATCGAGCAGTTGCGGCTCGGCGAGCGGATGCGGATCGCCTGGGAACTGGACGGCGCTCCCTCGGATGCGCTGCTGCCACCGATGGTGCTGCAGCCGCTGCTCGAGAACGCGGTGTATCACGGCGTCGAGCCGGCGACGCATCCCGCCGAGATCCTGGTGCGCATCGAGCGGCGCGGCGACCGCGTCCGGGCCCGCATCGAGAATCCGTATCATGAGGTTTCCGGTCCGCATCGCGGCAACCGCATGGCGCTCGAGAACATCCGCGAGCGCCTGCGGCTTTTCTTCGATGCCGAGGCGACGCTCGAATCGAAGGTCGAAGCCGGGCGTTATCGCATCGAGATCGAGATCCCGTACCGCAACGCAGGCGCCGTGCGCCCGGCGGCGAGCGGAGGCGGCGCGTGAGCGAGTTGCGGGTCTTCATCGCCGATGACGAGGCGCCGGCGCGCGATCGCCTGAAGGAATTGCTATCCGACATTGCCGGCGACATGCCGACCCGCGTGGTGGGGGAAGCGCGCAACGGTATCGAAGTCGTCGAACGGCTGCCCTCTAGCGGAGCGCAGGTGTTGCTGCTCGACATCGCGATGCCCGGCATGGACGGGCTCGAGGCGGCGCGGCACCTCGCCCGCCTTCCCGGCGCACCGGCGGTGGTTTTCGTCACCGCGCACGACGATCATGCGCTCGAGGCGTTCGACCTCAACGCGCTCGACTACCTGATGAAGCCGGTGCGCGCGTCGCGCCTTGCGGCAGCGCTTCGCAAGGCGAGCGCGCTCGGCGCTCCGCCGGCAGACCGGCTCGAGCGCGCCGCCTCGCGCGGCCGGGAGTTCTTCTCGGTCGGCGAGCGCAACCGCATCACGCTGGTGCCGGTGAGCGAAGTGCTGTATCTGAAGGCCGAGCTGAAATACGTGACGCTTGGCACGCGCGGCGGCGAGCACCTGCTCGAAGAGCCGCTGGTGGCGCTGGAACGCGAGTTCACCGAGCGGTTCGTGCGCATCCATCGCAATTGCCTGGTCGCCCGCGCCGCAATCCGCGGCTTCGAGCGAAACGGTGGCACCGAGGAAGAACCGCGCTGGAACGTGGTGCTCGAGGGCAT
>DASUMM010000135.1:0-4299 GCA_036277655.1 Burkholderiales bacterium
CGGTCGAGCGTGATCGTCAGGACGCGCTCTGCGATTTCGTACTTGATGTCTTCGTAGTTCATGGGAATGATGGCGAGCGTGAGGTGCGCGAATTGTAGAGACAAATGACGGCCATCCTCGAGCGATGCCTGGCGAAGATCCGCGGCGCGGGCCTGCGCATCGTGCTTCCCGAGGGCGGCGACGAGCGCATCGCGGCTGCGGCCGAGCGCTTGCGCGTCGAGGGAATCGCCGAGCCAGTGCTGCTTTCCGAGTCGGTCGCGGCAGAGCGGGTCGACGCCTACGCCGAGATCTACCTGCGCACGCGGCCGGATGCGAACCCGAAGATCGCCCGCCGGCTCGCGGCAAAGCCGCTCTTTCACGCCGGCCTGATGCTGGCCGCAGGAGATGCCGACGCGATGCTCGCCGGCGTCACGGTGCCGACTGCGCGCGTGATCGAAGCCGGCCTGATGACCGTGGGACTGGCTCCCTCGGTGCAGACCCCATCGAGCTTTTTCCTGATGGCGTGGCCGGACCGTACGCTGGTCTTCGCCGATTGCGCGGTGAACGCCGACCCTTCCGCCGAGCAACTGGCGGACATCGCGATCGCTTCTGCGGCGAGCTGCCGCAATCTGCTCGGCGAGGAGCCGCGGGTGGCGCTGCTTTCGTTCTCGACCAAGGGAAGCGCAAAGCACGCGCACGTCGACAAGGTGGCGAAAGCGCTCGAGATCGCCCGCGAGCGCGCGCCGCACCTCGCGATCGACGGTGAGCTGCAGGCCGACGCGGCGCTCGTTCCCGCGGTGGCGGCGAAAAAACTGAAGGACCCCGGTGCAGTCGCCGGCCGGGCGAACGTGCTCGTCTTTCCCGACCTCGACGCGGGTAACATCGCGTACAAACTGACGCAATACCTGGCGGGCGCGCGGGCGATCGGCCCGGTGCTGCAGGGCTTTGCCCGCCCGCTGAGCGACCTTTCGCGTGGCGCAAGCGTCGAGGACATTGTGGCTACCGCGGCGGTGCTGCTTGCGCAGGCGACAAATAGGAGAGAACGATGATCGAACTGTATTTCGCACCCGGTGCCTGCTCGTTCGTGCCGCACGTCGGGCTGGAAGCGATCAAGGCGGCGACCGGCGAATCGTTCGAGCCGAAGCTCGTCAAGCTGCACAAGGGCGAGCAGAAGACGCCGGAATATTTGGCGATGAATCCGAACGGGCAGGTGCCCGTGCTGTTGGTCGACGGCAGGCCGCTGCACCAGATCGTCGCGATCTGCGATTTCCTCGACCGGCGCTTTCCGCAGGCAAAGCTGCTGCCCACCGAAAGCTGGGCGCGGGCGCAAGCGCTTTCGCAGCTCGCGTGGATGAATAACACGGTGCACCCGACGTTCACGCACATTTTTCGCGCCGCCGATTTCGCCGCGAGCGAAGCGGGACAGGCGGACGTGCGCGAAGTGGCGAAGGCGCGCTATCGCGGATATCTCGAGCGCATCCAGGGATGGATCGGCTCGGCGTCGCCATTCTGGTTCGGCGGCCAGGTCTCGTTCCACGACGCCTACGCGTTCACGCTGTTTCGCTGGGGCGGCTACGCGGGCATCGATCCAAAGTCGCTGCCGGCGTATCACTCGTACGTCGAGCGCGTGATGTCCGCTGCGCCGGTCGCCGCAGTGCTGGAGCGCGAGCGCATCAGGCTGGACACGTACAAAGCCGCCTGACGTGTCCGTCCCCGCGCGCGACGCAGCCACGGTCCTGCTCTTGCGCGAGGACGCGCACGGACTCGAAGTGTTTCTCGTCCGGCGCAACACGGTGGTCGACTTCATGGCCGGCGCGCACGTCTTTCCCGGCGGCAAAGTCGATCCGGAAGACCGCGACCCGGCGCTCGTCGGGCGGTTGCGCGGCGCGCTCGAGCCCGGCACGCCGCCCGAGCTCTACATCGCGGCGATCCGCGAGACGCTCGAAGAGGCGGGCATCCTGCTGGGGAGCACCGCGGAAGAGAAGCAACTGGTGGCGGCGCGCCGTGCGTTGCACGAACGCAAGGCGTTCGCTTCGGTGGCAGCGGAGCTCGACGCTGCGCTCGATGCCGATCTGCTTGTGCCGTGGACGCGCTGGATCACGCCGGTTGCTTCGCCGAAGCGCTTCGATGCGCGCTTTTTCCTCGCCGTCGCGCCGGCCGAGCAGCTCGCGAGCCACGACGAGCACGAGACGACCGAAAGCGTCTGGATCCGCGCGCTCGATGCGATCCACCGGGTGGAAGAAGGCAAGATGCTGGTCGCCCCGGCGACCTACAAATGCCTCGCGGTGCTCGCGACGTATCGCGACCTCGACGAAGCGTTCACCGCCGCGCGCAGGGATCCGCCGCGCACCTGGTGCCCGGTGGTTCGCATGGAGAACGGCAAGCGCTTGATCCTGCTCTCGGACGATGCCGAGCATCCCGACGGGTTCGCCCGGATGCCCGGGCCTACGCGAATGGTGTTCGACGGCGGGCGGTTCCTGCCGGCGGGGGAGTGATTCACCAGGCCCGCTCGCCGGGCTTTGGCGGATCGGACGGCGCGCCGGCGAAGCACTGCGCGATCTCCATCCATCGCTTTGCGGCGTCGCCCGCGACTTCGAGCTTGGTGTCGCGGATGTTGCGTCCCTGGGTGACGACCTGGCAGAACTCGACCGCGCTGCCGCCGATGCGATCGCTTTCGCTCGGCGGGTTCCATTCCCAGATCGCGCCTGACGGCGCGTCGAGGCGAACGTAGGGCTTCGTCGCGGGTGGTTTCTGCCCGCGATTGGTAAACGTGAAACCGAATGTGCGCACGCCAAGCTCGGCGATCGCGCGAATGCGATCGTGATGCACACGCGGGCGGCGCAACAGGTCGTAGACGTCCTGCGCGTGCGCCCAGACCTCCATCAACCGCGCCGCGGCGAACGTGCGCACGCCCATCGGAGGTCCGACCCATGCGACGCGCGCATCCGGCGGCATGCCGCCGATCCGCTCGGAGAGTTCCTGCAGCATAGAGCGCCAGGTCGCAAGCAGGACCAGCGGATCGCGCGTCTCGACGAGTTCCCGCTCGCTCGCTGGTCTGGGCTTTCCCTTGCGCGCTTCGAGAAAGCGCTGAAAGCCCGGCGGATCGGCGATCGCGAGCGTCGCCGCCTTGTCCCCATGATGCAAATGCGCGACGACGTCGAACGGCGTCCAGCCCTTGAACGGCGTCGGTTGCCACCACGTCTTTTCGTCGAGCATGGAGAGAAGGGCGTGAAAGTCGTCCGCTTCGGCGCGCAGATCGACCGCTTCGGCGAGCATCCTGGCAGTCTGCTAGCGGGAATCGATCGGCGCGTACTCGCGCGGCTCCGGCCCGTTATAGAGCGTGAGCGGCCGGATCAGGATGTTGTTCTCCATCTGCTCGAGCACCTGCACCGTCCACCCCGGCACGCGGCCCGCCGCGAAGATCGGCACGAACAGGTCTTCCTTGATGCCGTTCAGGTAGTAGACGACGCCGGCATAGAAGTCGACGTTCACGTTCACGCCGTGGCGCGCATACGGCTTCATCGCATCGACCAGTGCCTCGAGGATCTGGAACCACTGCGGCTGCCCCATTTCCCGTGAAAGCTTTTCCACCCCGGCACGCATGTGGCGCGCGCGCGGATCCTCGGCGCGGTAGACACGGTGGCCGAACCCCATCACCGGCTCTTTCGCGGCGCGCTTGGTCTTCACGTACTCGGCGGCTTTCGACGCATCGCCGATCTCGAGCGCCATCTTCATCACGTTCTCGGCCGCGCCGCCGTGCGCAGGCCCCGAGAGGGCTGCGATCGCCGCGGTGATCGCGGCGTGCAGGTTCGCTTCCGTCCCGGCCACCACGCGGGCGGTGAAGGCGGAAGCGTTCGAGCCGTGCTCGGCATGCAGGATCATGTCGGTGTCCATCAGCTTCGCCGCATCCTCGCTCGGCTGCTCGCCTTTCAGCATGTAAAGGAAGTTCGCGCCGTGCGACAGCGCCGGGTCGGGCGCCACCGGCTCGCGGCCGTTGCGAATCGCCTCGTGCGCGGCGATGATCATCGGCACCTGCGAAGTGAGGCGAATGCCCTTGCGCAGCATCGCGTCGGGCGAAGCGTTGCCGGCATCCGGATCGAGCGCGCCGAGCGCCGACACCGCGGTGCGCAGCACGTCCATCGGATGCGCAGCCGCGATGGTGTGAACGATGTTGTAGATCGGGCCCGGCAGCATGCGCGCGGTCTTCAGCTGCTTGTCGAATGCGGCAAGCTGGTCGCGCGTCGGCAGCTCGCCCTTGAGCAAGAGGTAGCACGTCTCCTCGAACGTCGAGTGCTGCGCGAGGTCGTGGATCGAGTAGCC
>DASUMM010000136.1:0-9305 GCA_036277655.1 Burkholderiales bacterium
CTCGGCCTGCTCGATCAGCGTATCGCGGTAGATCTCCCAGGTGAGCTCCTCGGCCTTGCCGTTCACCTTCTCGAGCGCCTGATAAATCGGTACGGTGCCAATCGGCACGGGCGAGTTGCGGATGATCCATTCGCGCGTGGCGTGAATGTTCTTGCCTGTAGATAAATCCATCACCGTGTCGGCGCCCCACTTGGTTGACCAGCGCATCTTCTCGACTTCCTCCTCGATGCTCGACGCGACGGCGCTGTTGCCGATGTTGGCGTTCACCTTGACGAGAAAGTTGCGACCGATCGCCATCGGCTCGGTCTCGGGGTGGTTGATGTTGGCAGGGATGATCGCCCGCCCGCGCGCAACTTCATCGCGCACGAACTCGGGGGTGATGCGCGCCGGCAGCAAGGCGCCGAATCCTTCGCCCGGGTGCTGCTTCGCAAGCAGCCCGCCGAGCGCCTCGCGGCGCTGGCTCTCGCGGATCGCGACGAACTCCATCTCCGGCGTGACGATCCCGCGACGGGCGTAATGCATCTGCGTGACGCGCGCGCCGGGGCGAGCCCGGCGCGGATTGCGCTTCAGGTCAAAGCGCAGCGCGGCGAGCTTGGCATCGGCCAGCCGCCCGCGGCCGTATTCGGAGCTCGGCCCGCCGAGCAATACGGTATCGGTGCGCTCCGCGATCCACGGGTCGCGCAGCGCGGCAAGCCCTTTGCGAATGTCAATCCGGGCGGACGGGTCGGTGTAGGGCCCGGAAGTGTCGTAGACGAAGATCGGCTCGTTCCGCTCGGCGCCGAACGCTGCCGGGGTGTCGCTCTGGGAGACTTCGCGCATCGGCACGCGCACGTCCGGTCGGGAACCGGATACGTACACCTTGCGGGACGCCGGTAGCGGCTGGATGGCGGCTGCGTCGACTTGCGCGGTCGCGGCGAGAAACTTGGGATTGGCGTTCATGGTGCTCCTTTCGCTGGCCTGCAGCGTTGCTTGCGGCCGGGAGCGGGGAGCCAGGCTCCACGCGTCCCTACGGCGGCATTATCCGCGTCAGGTTCCTCGGGTATCTCTCACCCGGCCGCCATTGTCGGTGCGGCCAGGACCCCTGCGTGTCGCTCCACGGTACGGGAAACCCGCCCGGTTGACAAGGCATCGGTCAGCCGTTTTGGATAGAATCCATTGGCTCGCATCGCTATTACCCCCAAGATGAACCTAGAACAGGCTCGACACAACATGGTCGAGCAACAGATACGCCCGTGGGAGGTGCTGGATCAGGACGTCCTCGACCTGCTCTATGCGGTGCCACGCGAGGAATTCGTTCCGGCGCACTACCGCACCCTGGCCTTTGGCGACATGGAAATCCCGCTTGGCGAGGGCGAGCGGATGTGGGCGCCGAAGATCGAAGCGCGCGTCCTGCAGGCACTTGCGGTGCAGCGGACCGAGCGCGTGCTCGAAGTAGGAACCGGCAGCGGGTACCTCACCGCGTTGCTCGCGCATCGCGCGGCGCACGTCACCTCGGTCGAGATCCGGCCGTCGCTCGCCGAGTTCGGTCGCGCCAACCTCGCACGACATGGCCGGCCCAACGTGACGGTAGAAGTGGGCGACGCAGGGTGCGAATACCCCAAGGGCGCGCCCTACGATGTCATCGTGCTCACCGGATCCACCCCGCAAGTGCCGCAATCCCTGCTCGAGGAAGTGGCCCCGGGAGGGCGGCTGTTCGCCGTGGTAGGCGAGCCGCCGGTGATGACCGCGAAGATTCTCCATTGCGCTGCTGGAGGCGCATTCCGTACCGTGGAGCTTTTCGAGACGCTGCTGGCCCCGCTCGTGAACTGCATGCGGCCCGAGCGTTTCCGGTTTTGAGCAGCCACGCGCGCATGCGACTGGCTGCCCTGTGCCTGGCGTTGCTGCTGCCGGCGGCCGCAAGCGCGGCCGATCTGCAACAGGTATACCGGGATGCACGGGCCTACGACGCCCAATACGCCGCCGCTCGCTTTGCATTGCTCGCCGGACTGGAAAAGCTGCCGCAGGGAAGGGCGCTGATCCTGCCCTCGGTCAACCTGAGCGCCGGCTACACCGAAACGTGGCTCGACTCGGAGTCGAAGAACCAAAGCATCGTGCCGAGCTTCCAGCGCGACTTCGGCGGCAAGAACTACAACCTCACGCTCACGCAGCCGGTTTATCGCCCGCAGAACTGGCTGCAGTACAGTCAGGCGGAATTCCAGGTCCGGCAGGCGGAGGCGGTCTTCGCACAGGCCGAGCAGGACCTCGCGCTGCGCGTGGCACAGGCCTATTTCGACGTGCTCGCCGCGCAGGACACGCTGGCGCTGGTGCGCGCGCAAAAAGCGGCGATCAGCGAGCAGCTGGCGCAAGCCAAGCGCAACTTCGAAGTCGGCACGGCGACGATCACCGATACGCACGAGGCGCAGGCGCGCTTCGACCTGGCCGCGGCGCAGGAAATCGCGGCGCAAAACGACGTCGACACCCGCAACCGGGCGCTGCAGCAGATCACCGGCAAGGAATACCCGGCGCTGCAGCCGCTGCGTCCGGACGTCAAGCTCTCGCCGCCGAATCCGAACGACATGCAGAGCTGGGTGAACATCGCCGAGAAGGGCAGCTATCCGGTGCAGATCCAGGAAGCGAGCTCGGCGATCGCAGAGCTCGAAGCGAGGCGCGCCCGCGCGGCCCACATGCCGACGGTGGATTTCGTCGCCACGCATGGACAGGGGTTCCAGAGCGCCACCGCGACGAGCCCGATCGGCACCGACGTAACGACCTCGACGCTCGGCTTTCAGCTCGCGGTGCCGCTCTATGCCGGCGGCGCCATCAGCTCGCGGGAGCGCGAAGCCGCCGCCAATTACGAGCGCTCGAAGCAGGATGTCGAGAACGCTCGCCGCGCGAGCGCGCTCGCGGCGCGGCAGACCTTTCTCGCCGTCGCCAACGGCATCGCGCAGATCTCTGCGCTGGATCAGGCGCTGGTCTCGAGCCAGAGCGCGCTCGACTCCAATCGGCTGGGATACGAAGTCGGCGTGCGCATCAACATCGACGTGCTGAACGCGCAGCAGCAGCTCTTTTCCACGCGTCGCGACCTGGCGCTGGCGCGCTACAACACCATCACGAACCACCTGCGGCTGAAGTCTGCCTCCGGCACGCTGCGCGAAGAAGACATCCAGGAAGTAAACCGCGCGCTCGCTCCCTGAGCCAAGGGCGCGTCAGCGTCCGGCCAGCACCGACTGAACGATCGCAAGGTGCTTGCGCGTGGCGCCGCGATGCGCGGCGCACAGGCGCAGTCCGGCCTGCCCCATTGCGTGGCGGCGGCTCTCATCGGAAAGAAGCATCTGCACCGTGCGCATCGCTTGCGTGGCATCGCGCGCCTGCAATGCCGCCCCCGCCTCCAGGGCAAGCACACTCGCTTCGGCGAAGTTGTGCATCGAGGGTCCGAATACCGCCGGCGTGCCGGCGGCGCAGGCTTCGATGAGGTTCTGGCCGCCAAGGGGCAGGAACGAACCGCCGATCACGGCGACGTCGGCGGCCGCGTAATAGAACGCCATCTCGCCCATCGAATCGCCCAGATAGAAGCGCTGCCCTGCCTGCGGGCGGTCGTTGCGGCTTCGCCGCGCCACGCCGGCGCCCAACAGGGCGGCAACCGGTTCGAAGCGCTGCGGATGACGCGGCACGACGATGGCGAGCACCTCCTCGGGAAGCTCCCGTGTCGCCTCGAGCAGCAGGCGCTCTTCGCCATCGCGCGTACTCGCAAGCAGCACCACGCGACGTCCGAGCGAACTTCGCCAGGCGCGCCCGGCCTCCAGTTGCGAAGCATCCGGGGCGACATCGAACTTCAGGTTGCCGCAAACCGAAACTTGCGCCGCCCCGAGCGAACCAAGCCGTCTGGCATCCGCCTCGCTTTGCGCGCAGACGGCGGCGAGACTCGCAAACGCCGGCCGCGCGAGGCCGCTCCATCGGCGATAGCCGCCAGCCGAGCGCTCGGACATGCGCGCGCTCGCAACGACCACCGGCACGCCGGATTGCGCGCACGCCCGAAGCAGATTCGGCCAGATCTCGGTTTCCACCAGAACCGCGAGCCGCGGTCGGAAATGGGAGAGGAACCGCCGCACCGACCCCGGGTAGTCGTAGGGCAGCCAGACGATTCTCTGCGACTCGCCATGGATCTGCCGCAATGCCGAGTGACCGGTCGCCGTCGTGCACGTCAGAAGCAGCCGCGCAGCCGGCAATTCCTCGCGAAGCGCTCGCACGAGCGGGGCGCTCGCCCGTGCCTCGCCGACCGATACCGCATGCACCCACAGCACGCCTCCTTGCTGCGCGGCCCTGTAGCGGCCGAATCGCTCGCCGATGCGCGCGCGATATTGCGGCTCGCTCCTTCCCCGCCACCACAGTTTCAGCAGTACGAAAGGCAGCACCGCGTATAGCGCAGTGCTGTAGAGCGCGCGCCAGATCACAAGAATTTCGAAAGCACCGCGATGACGCGCGCGGGATCGGGCGTTTGCCCGATCCCGCCGATGTTCTGCGTGCGCGGCGATCCGTGCAGCCCGGTCAGAGCCGGATCGGAGGCGCAATAGATGCCGATCACGGGAGCGCCTAGCGCCGCGGCGAGGTGCGTCAAACCCGTGTCGACACCCAGCACCGCACGCGCTTGCTGAAAAAGCGCGCCGAACTCTTCCAGCGCGAGGCGAGGCGGTACGAGCGCGCGCGGAATGTCGCGCGCAATGGCTTCGGCTCGCACCCGCTCCGCTTCCGTGCCCCAGGGGAGCACGCACCGTACGCCACGCGCCGCGATTTCGTGGCCGGCACGGATCCAGTGCGCATCGGCCCAGCGCTTGTCAGCGCGGCTCGTCATGGTGAGCAGCACCGCGTAGGGAGCGTCGATCCCGAGCGGCGATATCCGCGCCGCCAACAACCCGTAGCTGCAATCGCCGCCTGCCGCATAGCCCAGCGCTGCCGCGGTCAACTGGCGGTTGCGCTCTACCGCATGCTGGTTGCGCGCGACGGCATGCCGGTGACCGTAGAACAACGATGCCAGCGGCTCCCGGGCGCTCGTCCAATCCATGCCGTGCTTCGGTCCGCTCGCAAGCGCGCCGAGCACCGCACTTTTCAGCAATCCCTGCGTATCGATCACGGCGTCGTAGTGGCGCGCCCGCAGCGTGGCCCGCATGGCGCGCATCTCGCTCCATGCGGAGGCGCTCCCGAGGGAAGCGCGCCAGCGACGCATCTGGACCGGGATCGCGCGACGCACGTTCGGGTGCATGCGCGCGATCGGCGCAAATGCTTCCTCGAGCAGCCAGTCGACCTCGATGCCGGGGATGTTGCGGGCCGCATCGCTGACGGCGGGGCAATGATGGATGACATCGCCGAGCGAGGAAGTCTTGACGAAAAGGATCTGCGGCACGAAAAGAGAGGCACGCCTCGCGGCGGTACACTACCGCCTTCTTTTCGCTCGATTCTAATCGGAAAACCGGTTGGCCCCGCCGCTCTCGGTCGTGCTCGTCGTGCAGAACGTGGCGGCTGCGCTGCCGGCATGCCTCGCCAGCGTGCCGTTCGCCGACGAAATCGTGATCGTCGACTCGGGCAGCACGGACGGCACACTGGAGTGCGCGGCGCAGTTTGGCGCGCGGGTCGTGCAGCAGGAATGGATGGGCTTCGGGCGGCAGAAGCAGTTCGCGGTTGCGCAGGCACGCAACGATTGGGTGCTTTGCCTTGACGCCGACGAGCGCGTTTCGCCGGAACTTGCACGCAGCATCGTCGCCGCGCTCGAGGCCCCGGCTGCACCGGTCTACCGCATGCCGCGGCGCAATCGCTTCCTCGGGCGCTGGCTGCGGCATGGCGAAGGCTACCCGGACTGGTGCACGCGTCTTTTTCACCGCAAGAACGCAGCGTGGAGCGACGACGCCGTGCACGAGAAGGTGCTCCATGCCGTGACCCCGGGCAGCCTGCAAGGCGATCTGCTGCACGAATCGGCGGAAGACCTCGGCATCTACCTGCAGAAGCAGAATCGGTACAGCGCGCTCGCTGCGCGGCAGCTCTTCGAGCGCGGCCGCCGCGCCGGCGCCCTGCGGCTGGTGCTCTCTCCGATGGTGCGGTTCCTCAAGTTCTACGTGTTCCGGCTCGGGTTTCTCGACGGCGTGCCGGGCCTCGTCCATACCTCGATCGGCTGCATCGCAAGCTTCACGAAGTATGCGACGCTGATCGAGCTCGAGCAGGCGAAGAACGCTCGATGAAGGTCCTGCTCACCGGCATCGCCGGCTTCATCGGCATGCATTGCGCAGAGCGTCTGGCGGCGCGCGGCGATGAAGTGATCGGCGTCGATTGCCTGACGCCCTACTACTCGCTGGCGCTGAAGGAAGCGCGGCTGGCACGGCTCGCGACGCGAGCGGGGATTGCCGTCCATCGGGTGGATCTCGCGGACGCAAGCGCATTTGCAAGCGTCTTCGCTTCGGCTCGTCCGGATCTCGTGCTGCATCTCGCGGCGCAAGCCGGAGTGCGCCATTCGCTCGAGAATCCGGCGGCCTACGTCCAGGCGAACCTGGTCGGCTTCGCCAACCTGCTGGAAGCGTGCCGGCGGCAACCGCCGCGACATCTGGTGTATGCCTCCAGCTCGAGCGTCTACGGTGCGAACCGCAAGCTCCCGTGGTCGGAGATCGACGACGTCGACCATCCGATCAGCCTATATGCCGCCACGAAGCGCTCGAACGAACTGATGGCACATGTGTACGCGCACCTGTTTGCAATCCCGGCGACCGGGCTGCGCTACTTCACGGTGTATGGCCCCTGGGGCCGGCCCGACATGTCGCCGATGCTGTTCGCCCACGCGATCATGCAAGGCAAGCCGATTCGAATCTTCAACCACGGCGACATGCAGCGCGATTTCACCTACATCGACGACATCGTCGAGGGAACGCTGCGCGTGCTCGAGCGGCCGCCGGCCGAAACGCCGCCTTTTGCGCTCTACAACATCGGCAATCATCAGCCGGTCGCGCTGCTCGACTACGTGGCGGCACTGGAGACGGCACTCGGCAAAAAGGCGATCCGCGAACTGGCGCCGATCCAGCCCGGCGACGTGAAGGCGACGTATGCCGATACCGAGCGCCTGGCGCGCGCGATCGGTTTCGCTCCCGAGACTCCGCTCGCCGAGGGCCTGGCGAAATTCGCGGCATGGTTCAAGGAGTACCACGGCTATGCGTAAACGCATCATTCCGGTGATCCTGTGCGGCGGCTCCGGCAGCCGCCTGTGGCCGACTTCGCGCCGCTTGCTCCCCAAGCAGTACCTGCCGCTCGTCAGCGAGCATACGCTGCTGCAGGACACGCTGTTGCGATTGCGCGGACTCGAGGATTGCGGCGCTCCGATCGGCGTCCTCAATCACGAGCACCGATTCCTCGCGGCGGAGCAGATGCAGGAACTCGGGATCGCGCCGCGCGCGATGCTGCTCGAGCCGGTCGGTCGCAACACCGCGCCAGCGGTAGCGGCGGCAGCGCTGCAGGCTTGCATCGACGATCCCGACGCCGTGCTGCTCGTGCTGCCCGCGGATCACCTGATCCTCGACCCGGCGGCTTTTCGCCAGACCGTGCAAAAGGCCGCCGCCATCGCCGCCGGCGGACTGCTCGTCGCCTTCGGCATCGCGCCGACGCACCCGGCGACCGGATTCGGCTACATCGAGGCCGGCGAGCCCATCGCAAACCACCCGGATGCGTTTCGCATCCAGCGCTTCGTCGAAAAGCCCAGCGAAGAACGCGCCCGCGCCTTTCTTGCGCAAGGCGGTTACTTCTGGAACGGCGGCATGTTCGCCCTGCAGGCGAGCGTTTTCCTCGAGGAACTGGGCCGCCTGCGCCCGGAGATCCTCGCCGCCACGCGCGCGGCAATGAAGGGGGCGGTGCGCGATCTTGACTTCCTGCGACTGGATCGCGAAGCGTTCCTTGCCTGCCCGGCGGACTCGATCGATTACGCGGTAATGGAGCACACGCGCCTGGGGGCGGTGGTCCGCGCCGACATGGGCTGGAGCGACGTCGGCTCGTGGTCGGCGCTCTGGGAAACGGGTCGGCAGGATGCGTCCGGCAACGTCACGCGCGGCGATGTGTGGCTGCACGATGCAAGTCGATGCTACGTGCGCGCCGACGCACGCCACGTCTCGGTGCTGGGTGCCGAGGACCTCGTGATCGTCGAGACCGACGATGCGCTGCTCGTTGCCACGCGCTCGCGGGCGCAGGACGTGAAGGAAGTCGTCGAGCGGCTCGACCGGCAAAAGCGCAGCGAGCACGTCTCGCACACGCGCGTATACCGGCCGTGGGGTTACTACGAATCGGTGGACGCAGGAGAACGCTTCCAGGTGAAGCGCATGATGGTGAAGCCCGGACAGAGCCTGTCGTTGCAGCTGCATCGCAAGCGCGCCGAGCACTGGGTGGTCGTCTCCGGAACGGCCACGGTGACCCGCGGCGACGAAACGACGACACTGAAGGAAAACCAGTCGACGTTCATTCCGGTTGGCACCAAGCACCGGCTGCAGAACAAGACCGACGCGCCGCTCTTCCTGATCGAAGTGCAGTCGGGCAGCTACCTCGGCGAAGACGACATCGAGCGGTTCGAGGACCGCTACGGCCGCGCCTAGCCCTGGCGCAGTTGGGCGAGGACTTCGCGCAACTGCGTGCGCCAATCGTCGAGGACGATTCCGAATCTCTGTTGCAGGCGCGAATTGTCGAGCACCGAGTTGCGCGGGCGCCGGGCGGCGCTCGGATAGTCCTTTGACGGGATCGGGAGCAGCCGGGTCGACGGCGATTCGTGCTCCAGGATCGCCTGCGCAAAGCCGTGCCAGCTCGTGCTGCCACCGGCACTCATGTGCAAGAGCCCCTCGGAGCGCGGATTGCGCAGGATCGCCGCCGTCGCGCGTGCGATCGCGATCGCCGAAGTAGGCGCGCCGAACTGATCATCGACCACCCGTAATTCGCGCCGCTCGCGCGCCAGGCGAAGAATGGTGCGCAGGAAATTGCCGCCGCGGCTCGAATACACCCAGCTGGTGCGCAGGATCACGTGCCGGCAGCTGCTCGCCTGGATCGCGATCTCCCCGGCGAGCTTGCTGCGACCATAGGTGCTCAGGGGATTCGGCGGATCCTTTTCGGTGTACGGTGCGTCTTTTTCGCCGTCGAAGACGTAATCGGTCGAGTAGTGAATCATCAGCGTGCCGCGCCCGCGCGCTTCCTCGGCCAGGATTCCCGGCGCGGCGCCGTTGACGCGGCTCGCGACTTCCGCTTCGGATTCGGCGCGATCCACGGCTGTATAGGCGGCGGCGTTCACGAGGACGTCGGGGCGCACTTCCCGCATCACCCGT
>DASUMM010000137.1:0-10793 GCA_036277655.1 Burkholderiales bacterium
ACTGTAGCGACTGGTACCCGTCGGCGAGCGTGATTTCCGCGCGCGACAGAGGAACGTGCCATGTGCGCCACGCGGCCGACTCCTGCCCGCCGCGCGCCCGGCGCCGGCCCATGTCAGTCGGCGCGCACGGTGCGGTTCTGCGCCCATGCGCGCAACCACGCGATTTTTTCCGCCATCACGACCGAAAGCGGCTTGGTGACTTTCGCTTCCGCGAGCAGGTGCTCGTTTGCGAGCGGCACGCCGGCGGCGCGCGCTTCATAGAGTCCGGCGACCACCATCTGCTCCAGCTCGCTGCCGGAGAATCCTTGCGACGCCGCGACGAGCGCCGGCAGGTCGAATCCGGCCGGATCCTGCTTGCGGCGCTTGAGGTGGATCTTCAGGATCTCGCCGCGCGCGGTGTCGTCCGGCAGATCGACGAAGAAGATCTCGTCCAGCCTTCCCTTGCGCACGAGTTCCGGCGGCAGCGCTTCGATATCGTTCGACGTCGCGACGACGAACACCTTGCTCTTCCGCTCGGCCATCCAGGTGAGGAGGGTACCGAGGATGCGACGCGACTCTCCGCCATCGTTGTCGTTGGTGGCGACGCCTTTCTCGATCTCGTCCATCCACAGCACGCACGGCGCCATCGCGTCGGCGACGCGCAGCGCCTCGCGCAGGTTGCGCTCGGTTTCGCCAAGGAACTTGTTGTAGAGCGCCCCGAAATCGAGGCGCATCAGCGGCGTTCCCCAGGCGCCGGCGACCGCCTTGGCGGCGAGGCTTTTGCCGCAGCCCTGCACGCCGAGCAGCATGATTCCCTTCGGCGGATCGACGCCGAGCGCCGCGGCGTCGCCAAGAAACGCTTCGCGCCGCCGCTCGAGCCAGCGCTTGAGCGTCGCGAGGCCCGCGACGTCGGAGAATCGCGCCGTGTCCAGCTCGAACGTGAGCACGCTGTCCTTGCCGAGCAGCTCGTGCTTGTGGCCGATCAGCTTCTGCACGTCGCTCGCATCGAGCAGGCCGTCGTCGAGCGTGTGGCGGATCAGCCGCCGCACGTCCGACTCGGTAAGGCCGGAAAGATGGCGCACCAGCAGCTCGAACGCGTCGCGCTCGCCTTTCACTTCCTGGCCGCCTCTCGCCACCTGCCAGGCATGCACTTCGTCACGGATGATGCCCTTCAGCGCTTCGGCGTCCGGCAGCGAGAGGCGAAAGCGCGCGGCGAGCTTGTCGAGGTCCGGGGGCAGCTTCACTTCGAAGCCGATCATCACGACCGTGCGCGCGATGCGCTCGTGCTCGAGCGCGATCTCCTTCAGCAGCCGCGAATTGACCGGCGACTCCATGTAGGGATGGAAGTCGAGCAGGATGTAGAGGCCCGCCGGCCCGCTGTCCTGGATCTCGCGTAGCGCTGCGGTCGGCTCGCGGGTCTGCGCGTTCGCCGCCTCGCGGCCGGCCGCGTGCAGCCCTTCGGAGACCGACCAGTACCAGAGCGGCCATTTGCGGTCGCGCGAGATGCGCGCGAGCATCTGGCGCGCGCGCAGCTCCTCGTTGCTCTCGATGACGACGAGCGGAAAGCGCGATGCCAGCAGCGCTTCGAGGTCGCGCTGGTCGTTCACGCCGCTTCGCGCGGGCCGCGCGCTTCCTCGGGTTGCAGCGTCTGGAACGAGTCCGGATGCCGCAGGTTGAACTCGGTGACGTGCTGCAGCACCTTCGGGTCGAAGCCGATGCGGCGGATCTCGTCGGCGAGCGCGACGAATTCCGGGCTGCGCTTGACCTTGGTCGAAGCGACCGCGCTCGGCAGCTCGTAGTCGCAGACGACGCGCGCGCCGCGCTTGACCCCGGGTCCATGGCCGCGATCGTCGGTGTAGTGCTGCGAGAGCACGACGACGCGCGTGCCGAGGTAGATCGCTTCCTCCATGTCGTGCGTGACGAAGAAGATCGTCATTCGCTCTTCCTCCCACAGCTCGAGCAGGAACACCTGCATGTTCTCGCGCGTCTCGGGGTCGAGCGCGCCGAACGGCTCGTCCATCATCAGGATCTTCGGCCGCTTGATCAGCGCCTGCGCAATGGCGACGCGCTGCTGCATGCCGCCCGAAAGCTCATGCGGGTGCTTGTCGGCGTGCGCGGCAAGGCCGGCGCGCTCGAGGTACTGCATCGCTTCCTCGCGCCACTCCTTCGCGCGGCGGCGGCGCTCGCCGAAGCCGGCCGGCAGCGTCTTGCCGAGCATCGCGTTCTCGATCACGGTGAGGTGCGGATAGAGCGAATAGCGCTGGTAGACGATGCCGCGGTCCTGTGCGGGGCCATCGATCGGCCGGCCATCGACGAAAAGCCGCCCCGAATCCGCGGCTTCCTGCCCGAGCACCAGGCGAAAGAGCGTCGACTTTCCGCAGCCACTTGGCCCGACGACAGAGCACAGGGTGCCGGCGCGCACCGCGAAGTCGATGTTCTCGAGCACCAGCTTGTCGCCGTACGACTTGTAGACGTCCTCCAGGTGCAGCAGGCGCCTCGCCGTGCTCGCGCTCGCTTCGTTCATGCCGACCCTCCGGCGACGTACCAGCGGTAGCGGCGCAGCACGACTTGCCGCAGCAGCCAGTCGGCGGCAAAGCCGAGCGCCGTGATCCAGAGCACGTACGGCAGGATCACGTCCATCGAGAGATACCGTCGCACGAGAAAGATGCGATAGCCCAGTCCCTCGGTTGAGGCGATCGCCTCGGCGGCGATCAGGAACAGCCACGCGCCGCCAAGCGAAAGGCGCACCGCGTCGATCAATCGCGGCAGCACCTGCGGCAGCACGATGCGATAGATCACCGTGGTGGTCGTGGCGCCCAGCGTGATCGCCTTGACGATCTGCTCGCGCGGGATCTGCGCCGTCGACATCATCAGGTCGCGCGCGATCACCGGAAAGACGCCGAGGAAAATGAGCGCCACCTTGGAAAGCTCGTCGACGCCGAGCGCGATGAAGAGGATCGGCAGGATGGCGAGCGGCGGCACCATGGAAAGGAACGTGAGGAATGGCGAGAGCAGCATGCGAACCTTCGGCAGCAGCCCCATGTTGATTCCGGCGAGCAACCCGGCGAGCGCCGCGAGGCCGACGCCGATGCCGATCCGCTTCAGGCTCGCCCAGGTGTCGGCGAGCAACAGATAGTCGCCGGTGCGCGGATCGGGCTGGAAGGCGTGCTGCCATACCGCGTCGGCCATCTGCGCCAGGCTCGGCAGCAGCTTGTCCTGCGGATTCTCGGCCAGGCGCTGTTGCGAGGCGAAGAAGTAGACCGCGGCGACGACAAGGAACGGCAGCAGCCCGAGCAGGAAATTGCGCCGCAGCGGCGCGAGCAACGACGGCGGCGCCGACCGGGCGTGCGCTGCGGCGTCCGCCACCTTCGGTCCGCTTACAGCTTGCCGTCGGCGGCGAGCTGCATCACGCTCGCATCGAAGCGCAGCTTCACGTTCTTCGCATCGCCGAGCACGCTCTTGTCGGGGAACTCGATGCCGACGAAGTCCTTCGTCTTCGCGCCCTTGCCAAAGAGGCCCTTGGAAAAGGTGAACGTGCGCACCTGTTCCATCGTTTTCTTCAGGTCGGCGCCGGTGGCGAACTTCGCCGCTTCGGCCGGGTTGTAGAAAAGCGCCGTGGTCGCAAGCTGCGCCTTGAACTCCGCCAGCGTGCCGCCGGCGCCCTTCGCCATCGCTTCCAGCGCATCCGCGGCCGGCTTGTCACGGCCGTTCATGATGCGCAACGTCTCGTACCACGCGCCGGCGAGCGTCTTGCGCAGCGACTCCGGCGCGGCGGTCTTCACCACCATCAGGTCGATGATCTCGCCCGGGATCTGCGAGGAATCGAAGATCATCTTCGCGCCCTTGGCGTTCCTCGCCTGCTGCAGCGGCGGGTTCCACGTCACCGCGGCGCCCTTCGGGTCGCTCGCGAAGACCGCGGCGATGTCGGCGTCGCTGGTGTTGACCGTGCGCACGTCCCTCTCGGTCATGCCGTTCATCGTCAGCGCCCGCGCGAGGAGGTAATGCGACACCGAGAACTCGACCAGCTTCACGCTGCGGCCCTTCAGGTCCTTGATGCCGTTGCCGCCCTTGATCACGATGCCGTCGTTGCCGTTGGAAAAGCTGCCGACGATGAGCGCGGTGGTGTCGATGCCGCCGACCGCGGGGATCGTCAGCGCGTCCATGTTGGTCATGGCGCAGGCGTCGAACTTGCCGCTGGTGTAGAGGTTGATCGACTCGACATAGTCGTTGATGAGCACCACGTCGACGTCGATGCCGTTCTTCTGCGCCCATTTCTTGATGATGCCGTTCGACTGCGCATACCCCCAGGGCTCCCAGCCGGTGTAGTGCGACCAGGCGACACGGAACTTCTGCTGCGCGACGGCGGGGACGGCGAACGTGAGCGCTGCGAGCGCGGCGAGGACGAGCTTCAGCATGCGGTTCTCCCTCAATTGATCTGGCCGAGGTTCTTTTCCAGCATCGCGCCGACCTTGCGCGCGTTGTCCAGGTTCTGGATCGCCTTGCCGGCTTCGTCCGAGAGCTTGTCGAGCTCGACGATCGCCTGCGCCATCTGCGGCAGCGCCTCCTGGCGGAAGCGCGAGACGTCGTCGAGCGCGGCGCGGATGTCGGCGAACGCGGCTTTCAACGTGTCGATGTTGAGCGTGGTGCCGGCCGCCATCTTGTGGATCTCGGCGCCTTGCGTGCGCAGGTTCTTTGCGGTTTCGCCGATCAGGCGATCGGTGGTCTCGTTCACCGCCTGCACCTTCTCCAGCGTAATCCGCTGGTTTGCCAGCGCGAGCGCGAGCGTCACCGCGACCTGCAGTGCGCTCACGGTGACGTTGATCGCGCGATCGACGCCGCGCGTGAGTTCCGTGTTGTTGCGCATGATCAGATCGATCGAGAGCACGCCCTGCTGGTTGACGACCAGCTGCTGCTGCAGGTCCATGATCCTCTGGCGCAGCGGGAACAGCCATTCGTTCTCGACGAACGCGCGGCGCGGGTCGCCGGCGGCGAGCTCGCGCTCGAGCTTGGCGGAGAGCTTGGCGTCGATCAGCTGCCCGAGCTTGATCGCCTTCTCGAGCTTGTCGTTGACGAGGCGCATCGCCTTCTGGTCGTCGGCGAGCGTGAGGTTGTCGCGCGCGAGCTGCTCGCGGCCGACGCGCAAGGAACGCACGATCGCATCGAGCATCGTCCTCGCGCTCTCGTAGCGCGAGAAATAGCGCTTCAGCGGGCTGCCGATGAAGGGCAGCCTTCCCATCGTGCGGGTGATCCAGCCCGGCTCGAGGTCGAACTTGCCCGGATCGAGCTCTTCCACCTTCATGCGCAGGTCGACGAGCGCGTTCGCCACATCGCCGCCCTCGGTCGCGCTCTGGTAGAGCTTCTGCACCGGCTGCTTGAGCATCGCGCTGCGGCGCGCCGATTCGCGCTGCAGCTCCAGGCCCATGCTCTGGATCGCGTTGCGGCCGCGGGTGAGGGCGTCGGCGTCCTTCGGATCGACCGTGAGCAGGTGGCCGACGACCTGCTCGGCCTGGCCATCGATCTCGGGATCGGCCGGCGCCGGCACCGAGACGCCGGGCACGTCGAGCCATTTGAGGACGGATTCGAGCTCCGCCGGCTTTGCCTTGTCGACCTGCGTCGTCTGCGTCGTCATGCCGCCTCCCTCAAGCGTAATCCCGCGCACGCCTGGCGATGCGGGCGAGTTCCCCCATCGCCGATTCCATGTCCATCGTCGCGCGCTCGGCACCGGTCTTCATGTCGCCGATCGCCGCCAGCGCCGTGTCGAACTGGGCGAGCGCTTCCTCGTTCTGCGCGAGCAGCGTCTCGATCTTCGCCACCTGCTCGCCGCGCACCTTCAGTTGCTCACGCAGGCCGGCCAGCTCGCGCTCGCGCGCTTGCGACTGCTTGCCCGAGCGCTCCAACGTGCCGATCCGTTCCCGGATGTAGCGCTCGTCGATCGCTGCGGTGCTGCGCGCGGCCGCCACAATGCCGCGCAGGTTGTCGATCGCCGACAGGTACACCTGCTCGGCGATGCCGACGAAGCGCGCATGCGTCAGCTCGCCCGGTCCCAGCTTGTCCGCGAGCAATTCCTCGAACGTTTCGATTTTCTCACGGAACCGATCGAACTGGCGTGCCGCTTCCTTGTGTCCGGCCTCCCCGAGGTCGGATTCGAGGTCCTTCAGCATTGCATCGCGCTCCGCGGCGATCTGCGAATTCGCAAAGGCGAGATATTCCCGCGCGAGGGTTTCCTTGCGCAGCACGCAATTGACGCCGAAGCCGACCGCGGCGACGCCGGCCGCCACTGCGGCGCCGGCAAGGAGGAGCGGCGAGCCGCCGAAGGCGAGCACCGCAAGACCACCCAGCGCACCCGCTGCAGCGGGGTAGACGAACGTCGGATGCTGCAGCGAGCGGGTGACCACCGCGGCGTTCACCGCGGAGCTGGAAAGGTCTGGACGCGCGCGGGCCATGCTCAGAGCTGCTCCGCAACGAGCGAAAGCTCGACGCGCGGCAGCCGGTAAGCATGCGCGCGCTCCGATTCGCCGGCAAGCTTCGGTAACGGCTGCGCCGCGCCGAAGCCGACCACGCGCAGCCGGTTCGGATCCAGGTTGTAGGTGATCCCGAGGTAGCGGGCGACCGACTCCGCGCGCTCCTCCGACAGCAGCTGATTCTCCTGCGGGTCGCCGCGCAGCCCGGTGTGCCCCTTGATGACCACGCGGAAGTTGGGATAGTGCGAAAGCGTCTCCATCGCACGGTCGAGCTCGAGCTTCCCTTCATGCGAAAGCTCGGCGGTGCCGCTCTGGAAGCTCACCGGCAAGGCTTTCAATGTGCCGACTTCCTTCAGCGCCTGCCAGCCGGCGTCGGACAAGGCCGGGAACTTGCGCTCGAGCGACGAAGTGCCGGCGGCGGCGCCGCCGGTGACCGCGCCCACGTAGAGCTTCGAAATGAACTGCCGGCTGATGATGCGGTACGGGTCCTGGTCGGGCAGGGGATGCGACTTGAATTCGCCGGCATCCACCAGCGTGCGCGAGGTCGACTGGATCGTGTCGACCAGCGCATCGGCGCCGGAAGTTGCACCCAGCCAGGCCTGCGCGTTGTCCGAGAGCGACGCCCAGGCAACGCCTTGCAGCAGCCGCTTCACGCTCTCGGCAGGGAGCTTGGTTTCGGCGGCGACTTCCTTCTCCAGGCGCTGCGGGTTCTCGCGGTATGCCTTCGCCACCTGGAAGTACGTGGTGAGGAGCGCATTCACCGCATCCGGGTGCTGCGCAGAGAACGCGCGGCCGACGATCAGGATGTCGACGATCAGCCGCCGCGTGTCTTCCGTGCCGAGCAGCTTCACGATCCCCGGGTTCTCGAGCGCGCGGGTGACGTCCGGCTCCCACACGACGCCGACTTCGGCCTGCCGCGCGAGCAGTTTCTTCAAGGCATCGGAAGAGCCATCCGCCTCGATGCGCCACGAGCCCTTGCCGCGCAACGCGGGCACGTCGAAGTGCACGGCCATCGTGCGCAGCAGGTGTTCGCTCGGGCTGTTCGGGGTGAAGGCGACCTTCACGGCCTGCATGCGCTTCAGCGCATCGAGATTCGCCACGCGATCCTTCCACGCGACGATCGCATCGCCGCCCTTGGATTCGTCGATCACCGCGACGATCGTGCCGGGAAAGCCTTTCGGTGCGCCATTCAGCAGGTACGCATCCACCGTCGCTACCGCGAACTGCAGCGTCCCGTCCTTCAGCTTCTGCATGCGCGCCGGGTAGTCGGCCTTGTCGTCCTCGCATACGAGCACGTAGCCGCCGGCGCGCATGCGCTTCTTCATCTCGCCGGAGCAGAGCGGAAAGTAGCCGATCCAGTTGTCGACGCCGATCGTGATGCGGCCCTTGGTGTCCTTGGCGTCGGAAGTTTCGCGCTGCTCGTGTTCCTGCCACATCGGCCACAGGTAGCGCGCAGCAGCGATTCCGATCGCGCCGAGCACCACCACGATCAGCGCGAATTTCGCGTGGGCGTTCACGCCTTAGCGGAAGCCGCTCGCGTCGAACTTCGGCGCCTCAGCGAGCACGTCCGAGAGGCTCTGCCGCAGCTGGTTCGGGTTGTCGGCGGCGCGATAGATCGTGCGCCCGGGCTGGTTCAGCGAATGCCGCTCGCCGATGCAGAAGCCGATCGTGTGCAGCACCACCGGCGAGCGATCGAGAATCAGCTTCACCGCGCCGGTCGGGTCCTGCCCCTCGCTTGCTTCGCCGTCGGTGACCACGACGAGATGGTATTCGCCGTAGCCGAGCTGCCGTGCACCCTGTGCTTCGAGCCGCGTGTAGGCCTGCGTAACTGCGCTGTGCAGCGGAGTACCGCCGGCCGCGCGCACCTTGGAGAGGACGGCCTTGAACTGCTCGCGGTTCTTCGTGCCAAGCGGGAGCTGCTCGCGCACGCCGCGCGCATCGAACACCTGCAGGCCGAGGTTGGCGTCGGCCGGCAGCGAATCGGCGAACGCGGTCAGCGCGACGCGCGCCGCGTCGATCTTCGGCGCATCGCCCGAGCAGCCGCGCTCGGTCATGCTGCCGGAAGCATCGAGCACCACGTAATAGTTGCGCGCGAACAGGTCGGCGGAGATCGTGGCGTCGCCCTTGTCTTTCGCCGTCACCGGCCAGGACGGCGTCAGCGGCCGGCTCGAAACCGGCCCTTTTGGTTTCTCTGCGGCCTTCGCCGCGGGCTTCGGGGGAGGCGGCGGGTCGCTGCAGGCGCCGACCGCAAGCGCGAAGGCGATCGCCGCGCCCGCGCGGAGGTTCATAGCGGCTTGAAGGCCGAAGCCTCCGCCTCGACCTGCAGCAGCCGGAACTCCACCCGCATGTTGCTTTCCCATTCTCTTTCCGTCTTTGGTGCGCAGGGGTCGGCGCCGCAGATCCCGGTTTTTGGCTGCGTGATGCCGTGACCGACCACGGCGAATTGCGACGCGTCGAGCGAGACGCCTTGCGATTTTGCGTACGCGATCAGGCTGTCGCGCACTGCGATGGCGCGCGAAAGCGAAAGGTTCTTTGCCGATTGCTGGGTGCGCCCGAGCACCACGTCCGGAGCCCCTTCGCGCTTTGCGCGCAGGTACGCCATCGGATCGCTGTGGCCCTCGACGGTGATGATCGCGCCGCCGTAGGTTGCGGCGAGGCCGGCGACTTTCTTGAACGCTTCCCCATACAGATCGGCGCTGAACTTGTCCTGGTTCGGCTTGAAAAACACCTCGAACGAGAAAAGCGCGCCTTCCTGGAGCTTTCCCTGGCTCTGCCGGCGCGCGACCATCGAGGCGACCTTTTCGGCGTCAAACCGCGAAGCTTCCGGCGCCGCTGCGACCGCGGTGCCGCCGCCGAGCTTGCGATAGTCCCATCCGGCATGCTCGAGCGGAGCGGCCTTCGCCACCAGGCCGAGCGCCGAGAACGCGCTTTGCACCTCGCGGTTGAGCGCGGCGAAGCTGCGCGGGTTGTCCGCCCTGGTGAAAAACGCGGCATTCCCGGCGAGGCCGGCGAAATCGGCGTCGCGATACATGCCTTCGGCGTCGGCGATCGCCTGTGCGCTGTCGAGCAGCTCGCGCGCCGCCGCCGACATCACTTCCTTGAATTCCGCCGCGCGCGATTGCTTCGCGGCGACGAGCTTCTTCAGCGCGTCTTCCGCCTGCAGCAGTCCCTGCACGAATCTTTCGACGTCGGCGCGGTTCGACGCGAGGTAATCCGAGCGCACCGCGTAGACGTCCGCAATGATGCGATTCGCGGTCTTGGTCGACAGAAGAATGCGCGCACCCTTCACCGAATCCTCCGCCCCGGTGCCGACCGTGCCGCTGGAAGTAAGCGCGAGCGCATCCGGAATGATCACCAGCGCCGCATCGATGCCGGAGTTGTGCAGCGCCGCCGCCGGCGATTTCGCGCTGCCGGTCAGATCGGCGGTCCAGCGGATCGTGACGTCCTTCGGGGTCAGGCCGGCATCGGCAAGGATCTTTGAAAGGTAGTCGACGTGCGGGCCATAGGCCTGCAGCGCCACCGTCTTGCCGCGCAAATCGCGGGCGGTCTTGATGTTCTGCTTGACGACCAGCGCATCGCCGCCCGCCGACCACGTGAGCTGGTAGATGGTCACCGGCTTCGTGCGCGGATCGCGGTTCGCCGCATCCATGGCCATGTTGAGCATGCCGACCGTGCCGCGCAGGTAAGGCGAGCGGCCCGAGAGATACGCTTCCAGTTGCTTCGCGAACACGTCCTCGCGCACGAGGCGCAGGTTCAGCCCGAGCTTGCCGAAGATGCTCGTCTTCGCCGTCGCCTTGCCGTTGCCGTTGGCAAGCACCGTGGCGATGTCGCCGCCCCACGTGATGATCGGCACTTGCACCGGGCCGGCGGCGACCGCGCCGACCGCGGTCTGCACGGTGTTTGCTAGCGGAGGCGATTCGATGAACTGCCCTTGCGCGGCGGCGGAAAGCGCGCAGCAGGCGAGGGCAGTTACGCCGGCGAAGCGCGCGAGCCTCGTCATGATCATTGCCTCTGGATGAGCAGCTTCCCGCCGCGGATGTACATCACCCCGTTGCGGCTGGCGGTGACCTTGCTTCCTGGAATCTCGAACGTGCAGGACTGCGAATTGCACATCCCGTACTGCGAGCCGCGGGACTTGATGTTGAAGAAACTGGGGCTGGAGGACCCGACGCCGAGCACCTTCACTTTGTACGCCTTGTTGTCCTGGTTGATGATGTCCGCTGCGTTGGCGCCGGTGCACGCGAGTCCGAGTGCGATGACGCCGAAGATGCGCAGTTTCATGAGCCCCTCCCCGAGGAAAAATGCAGCACCAATAGTATACGGCGCGTAACGGGGACGACGGCGACAGCGGCA
>DASUMM010000138.1:0-10014 GCA_036277655.1 Burkholderiales bacterium
GACGCCGGTCGGTCCGCTGAAGAGAAAGTTGCCGATCGGCTTCTGCGGATTTCCGAGGCCGCTGCGCGCCATCTTGATCGCCGCCGCCAGCGCTTCGATCGCCTTGTCCTGCCCGAACACGACCGCCTTCAGGTCGCGCTCCAGGTTTGCGAGCGCGCTGCGATCGTCGGTCGAGACGCTGCGTGGCGGGATGCGCGCAATCTTGGCGATGATGTCCTCGATCTCGGACTTGCCGATCACCTTTTTCTGCTTCGCCTTCGGGACGATGCGCTGCGCTGCGCCGGCTTCGTCGATCACGTCGATCGCCTTGTCGGGCAAATGCCGGTCGTTGATGTACTTGGCCGAGAGCTCGGCGGCGGTGGAAAGCGCGTTCTGGGTGTACTTGACGCTGTGGTGCGCTTCGAACCGCGTCTTCAGTCCCTTCAGGATCTCGACCGTTTCCTCGATCGAGGGCTCGACCACGTCGATCTTCTGGAAGCGGCGCGAAAGCGCATGGTCCTTCTCGAATACGCCCCGATACTCTGCATACGTGGTTGCGCCCAGGCACTTGAGCTGGCCGCTCTGCAGCGCGGGCTTGAGCAGGTTCGATGCATCCAGCGTGCCGCCGGAAGCCGCACCCGCTCCGATCACCGTGTGGATCTCGTCGATGAAGAGGATCGCATTCGGGTTGTCGAGCAGCTGCTTCAGCACCGCCTTCAGCCGTTGCTCGAAATCGCCGCGGTACTTGGTGCCGGCGAGGAGCGCGCCCATGTCGAGCGCGTAGACGGTGCACTTGGCAAGCAGGTCGGGTACGTTGCCCTCGATGATGCGGCGCGCAAGCCCTTCGGCGATCGCGGTCTTGCCGACGCCGGCCTCGCCGACGAGCAGCGGATTGTTCTTGCGGCGGCGGCAGAGCGTCTGCACCGCGCGCTCCAATTCCTTGTCGCGGCCGATCAGCGGGTCGATCTTGCCGGCGAGCGCGAGCGCGTTCAGGTTCTGCGTGTAGTTGTCGAGCGGGCTGTTGGCGGTCTGCGCCTCGTTCTCCTGCTCGCTCTCCTGCTCGTTCTTGCCCTGGTGCGGCTGCGGGGTCTTGGTGATGCCGTGCGAAATGTAGTTGACTACGTCGAGCCGCGTGATTCCCTGCTGCTGCAGGTAATACACGGCGTGCGAGTCCTTCTCGCCGAAAATCGCCACCAGCACGTTCGCGCCGGTGACTTCCTTTTTGCCGGAGGACTGCACGTGCAGGATCGCGCGCTGGATCACGCGCTGGAAGCCGAGCGTCGGCTGGGTGTCGATCTCGCGGTCCTGGGCGATGCGCGGGGTCTGCTCGCTGATGTGCTGCGACAGTTGCTTGCGCAGCTCGTCCATGTTGGCGCCGCAGGCGCGCAGCACCTCGGCGGCAGTCGGGTTGTCGAGCAGCGCGAGCAGCAGGTGCTCCACGGTGATGAATTCGTGGCGCTTCTGTCTCGCCTCGACGAAGGCCATGTGGAGACTGACTTCGAGTTCCTGCGCAATCATCCTAGGTTTCCTCCATCACACACTGCAGCGGGTGCTGGTGCTTGCGGGCGTACGCTGCCACCAGTTGCACCTTGGTCGCAGCGACATCCCTGGGGTATACGCCGCACACTCCGATGCCTTCGCGATGCACCTTCAGCATGACCTGGGTCGCGCGCTCGCGCGTCATGGCGAAGAATTTCTGCAGCACCGCCACGACGAATTCCATCGGAGTGTAATCGTCGTTCAGCAGCATGACCTTGAACATGGGCGGAGGCTTGAGCTTCGCCTTGCGCGCCTCGAGTACCGCGTCGTCCCTTTGCTGAGACATGCTGCCAGCTTCGCCTTGAAATCGCTTCGTTCACCCCGTCGCAGTCTGTGATCCGACGAACCTTGCTGCTCCATGCTGCTCCATCTGTTGCGGCCTATCGTAATCAATGGAGCGGCCGAGTGCAACGCGCCGGGAAGACCGCTTTCCCTTGCACGGCATGCACCTACGTGAGAGTGACGCCTCTTGACGTCACTCGCGAACGCGCGTAAAAGCCGCCTGTGTTTGGATTCAGGCTGTCCTGGTGCGCCATGCTCTTTTTCATGGGCGAGGGGGTCGTGAGTTTCAAGCATGGCCCGGGCGGGCGGCCCGGAAAATCAACCAACAGAAGGAAGCAGCAATGGCAACAGGCACCGTGAAGTGGTTCAACGATGCGAAAGGCTACGGGTTCATCACGCCGGATGATGGCAGCGAGGACCTGTTCGCGCATTTCTCCGCGATCAACATGCAAGGCTTCAAGACGCTGAAGGAGGGCCAGAAGGTCAGCTTCGACGTCGTGCAGGGCCCGAAGGGCAAGCAGGCCTCCAACATCCAGAAAGCCTGATCGCCGCAACCGCTTAGTGCCAGAGGCCGCCCGAGGGCGGCCTTTTTGTTGTCCGGCGCTTCTTACATCCTCTCGATCATCGCCGCTCCGAACTCGGAGCACTTGACCTGCTTCGCGCCGGTCATCAGGCGGGCGAAATCGTAGGTGACGATCTTGTCGGCGATCGTCTTCTCCATCGAGCCGACGATCGCGTCGGCCGCCTCCGCCCAGCCCATGTGGCGCAGCATCATCTCGGCCGACAGGATCTCCGAGCCGGGATTGACATAGTCCTTGCCGGCGTACTTCGGCGCCGTGCCGTGCGTCGCTTCGAACATGGCCACTTCGTCGGACAGGTTGGCGCCCGGCGCGATGCCGATGCCGCCGACCTGCGCGGCGAGCGCATCGGAAATGTAGTCGCCGTTCAGATTCAGCGTTGCAATCACGTCGTACTCCGCCGGCCGCAGCAGGATCTGCTGCAGGAATGCATCGGTGATGACGTCCTTCACCACGATCTGCTGGCCGGTCTTCGGGTTCTGGAAGGAGCACCACGGTCCGCCGTCGATCGGCTTGGCGCCGAACTCGCGTTGCGCGAGCGCGTATCCCCAGTCGCGGAAGCCGCCCTCGGTGAACTTCTGGATGTTGCCCTTGTGCACCAGCGTGACCGACTTGCGGTTGTTGTCGATCGCGTACTGGTAGGCCTTGCGGATCAGCCGCTCCGAACCCTGCACCGACACCGGCTTGATGCCGATCGCCGAAGTCTCCGGAAAGCGGATCTTGCGCACCTTCATCTCGGTGATCAGGTACTGGATCAGCTTCTGCGCTTCCGGCGTCTTCGCCGCCCATTCGATGCCGGCATAGATGTCCTCGGAATTCTCGCGGAAGATCACCATGTCGGTCTTCTCCGGCTCCTTCACCGGAGAGGGCACGCCCTTGAACCAGCGCACCGGGCGCAGGCAGACGTACAGATCGAGTTCCTGGCGCAGCGAAACGTTGATCGACCGGATCCCGCCGCCGACCGGCGTGGTGAGCGGTCCCTTGATCGAGACGACGTACTCGCGCGCCGCCTGCAGCGTCTCTTCCGGCAGCCAGACGTTTTCTCCGTAGATGCGGCACGATTTTTCGCCGGCGAAGATCTCCATCCAGACGATGGAGCGCTTGCCGCCGTAGGCCTTCTTCACCGCCGCGTCGACTACGCGGATCATGACCGGGGTGATGTCGACGCCGGTGCCGTCGCCCTCGATGAACGGCACGATCGGCTGATCGGGTACGGACAGCGAATGGTCCTTGCCCACGGTGATCTTTTCGCCCCGCGTGGGGACCTGGATGTGCTTGTACGCCATGGGGCGTGCTCCTGCGAGGCAATGGGAGCGCTGATTCTATACCATGGCAAGTCTTTGTATCGTAACAACAAATTGATCCCGGTCAACCGGCGTGCAAGCAGGTGCGTTGTCTTGCCCTCACGGGGGCTGAGCGGCAAGGGATTCCGCGGAACCCCGTATACCTAAAAACCGCTTAGAGGAGACTGAAATGAGCAAGCTGCTGTCCATGATCGTTGCCGCCATGTTCGCTGTCGCGAGCGTGAGCGCGATCGCCCAGGACAAGAAGTCGGACATGAAGAAGGACGACAAGGCGAAGATGGAGAAGAAGGAGTCCAAGGGCGAGAAGAAGGGCGCCGAGAAGAAAGAGATGAAGGCGAAGAAGGACGACATGAAGAAGGACGAGAAGAAGAAGTAAGCGTTCTTTCTGGTACAAAGCGAAGGCGGGGGCGACCCCGCCTTTTCTTTTTCCATGCTGCGTCTCGCCGTCTTCCTCGCTGGATTTGCAGTTGCGCTCGCTGCGCAAGCCCAGTTGCCCGTGGTCGAGCTATCGGCTGGCATGCATCGCATCCGCGCCGAGCTCGCCGACAACTTCGCCGATCGCATGCGCGGGCTGATGCATCGCGAGAAGCTGGCGCAGAACTCCGGGATGCTGTTCGTGTTCGACGCGCCCGAGGTGCAGTGCATGTGGATGAAGAACACGCAGATCCCGCTCTCGGTCGCGTTCCTCGACGAAACGGCGACCATCATCAACATCGAAGACATGCAGCCGCACACCGAGAACTCGCATTGCTCGAAGCGGCCGGCGCGCTACGCGCTGGAAATGGAGCGCGGCTGGTTCGCGGCGCGCGGCATCAAGCCGGGCGCCAAGCTGCGCGGGCTGGAGCAGCTGCGCCGCCCGTAAAAAGAAAACGCGGCCCGCGGCCGCGTTTCCCAAACCGTTGCGCCGAAAGCCTCTACAGGCCGGCGTTCTGCTGCGCCACCATGCAGTAGAGCATCGGAATCGAAAGCAGCGTGTTGAGGCGCGAGGTCAGCCCCGCCTTGCGCGCGGCGGCCGCCTTTTCCTCGGCGCTCACCGTCACCATGCCGAGCGCCTTCTTCTGGTTCGGCCAGATGATGAACCACACGTTGAACGCCATCACCAGCCCGAGCCACATGCCGATGCCGATCGCGTGGACGCCGGGCTGCAGCGAGAGCGCGCGCCCGATGTAGCCGTTCATGGTGGCGAGCAGCGCGCCGGTGACGACGGTCGCGAGCGCCGACCAGCGGAACCAGAAGAGCGCGGTGGGCGCGATCACCTTGCTGACGGCCGGCTTCTGCTCGTCCGGGATCTTCGGCATCGAAGGGGTCTGCACGAAGTTGAAGTACCACAGCAGGCCGATCCACATCACTCCGGAGAGAACGTGCAGCCAGCGCATGAAGAACGTCGACCACGCCATGTCCGGCGCGACCATGCGCCCGGTGGCTACGCCGGCGAGGATGATGATGACGACGAGCACCACGAACCCGGCGATCACGGTGCGGCCGAGCGACTGAAGGATTGCACCCATTGTTCTGTCTCCCTGGATTGAGCGAGGCAATACCCGACCAAATCAGTCTAGCATGGGTCGAAAAGACGACGGGCGCCTAGCGGCGCCCGTCCATGCTTCGCGCGGTTTCGCTCGTTTCAGCGCCAGCCCACCCTCGGGCCGCCGCCCATCCCGGCTCCAAACCCGCCCAGGCGCCGATCCGCGATCGACTTCTGTTCGGGCGTCAGCGCTGCATAGAGCTCCTTGGTCTTCTTCGTCATCGCTTCGCTCCCCGCCTCGCGCTGTTTCCACATCTGGTTCCGCAGCTCCATGCGCTCGGGCACCGTGCTCGTGCTTTCGCGCATCGCCTGGTGCAGCTTCGCCATCGCGTCGGCCTGTTTCTTGGCCTCGTCGGCATACGCGTTCCAGACCCCTTCCTGTGCTGCCGTGATGCCGAGCTCGGACTTCAAGCCTGCCAGGCGATCTTCGAGGAACGCTCCAGGCGCGACATTGCCGCCCGGCGCATAGCCAGGACCGCGGCCGAAGCTCGGCCCGCGGCCGTAGCCTGGTCCCATTCCCGGACAAGCCGCTTCCGCCGTGCATGCCCCCGGTCCCATGCCGGGTCCCATGCCATACCCCATTCCCATGCCGCCGCGCATGCCCCAGCCGGGGCCGGAACCATACGGATGCGCCTGCACGGTCGTGCCGGCGAGCGCGGCGCCGAGCGCAAGGCCGAGCACTGCTGCGATTTTCGTTGCACGTTTCATGATCCATCTCCGTTCGTTGGTTGGTGCGACCGGTTCGGTCGTCGGTCGCATCGGTTCCCATTCCAGCAGCCGTATGTAAGCGCGCCGTTGCGTCTTTGTACCGAGCGAGGCCACTCGCCCGCCGTTGATACACTGCGCTACAAATCCGTCTCGTGCGGCCGCCGCGCGAGGCTATAAGGAAGGCGCATGGACGACCACATCCTCGTCGTCGATGACGACGCCGAAATCCGCAACCTGCTTTGCGACTATCTGCGGAGCAATGGCTACCGCGCGAGCGCAGTCGCTGACGGGAAGGCGATGTGGGCCGCGCTCGGGCGCGCAAGGTACGACCTCCTCGTGCTGGATGTGATGCTGCCGGGCGAGGATGGCCTTACGCTCTGCCGCAAGCTGCGGGTCGAGACCGATACGCCGGTCATCATGCTGACCGCCCGGGGCGAGGAGACCGACCGCATCGTCGGCCTGGAGATGGGCGCGGACGACTATCTCGCGAAGCCGTTCAGCCCGCGCGAGCTGGTGGCTCGCATCAGGAGCGTGCTGCGCCGGCATCGCACGCTGCCGCGCAACCTGAAGGCCGATTCCGCGCAACGCGTGCGATTCGCCGGCTGGACGCTCGACACCGTGGCGCGTCACCTCGTTTCCGCGCAAGGCGTGGTGACGTCGCTGAGCGGCTCCGAGTATGAAGTGCTGCGCGTGCTGCTCAGCCATCCGAACCAGGTGCTCACCCGCGACCAGCTGATGCTGCTCACGAAGGGCCGCGAGGCGGATCCGCTCGACCGCACCATCGACCTGCAGGTGAGCCGGCTTCGGCACCGGCTCGGGGACGATCTCGCGGAACCGCGCATCATCAAGACCGTGCGTGGGCAGGGCTACTTGCTCGCCGTGCCGGTAGAGCTGGAGCGCTGAGATGCGCATCCTGCCGGAGAGCCTCTTCGGCAGGCTCGTCGTCGTTCTGCTCGGGGGACTGCTGCTCGCGCAGCTCGCGAGCGCCTACATCAATCTGACGGAGCGCGGCCAGCTGCTCTATCGCGCGGGAGGCATGCGCCTCGCGCAGCAGATCTCCGACATCGTGCGCCTGCTCGAATCGCTGCCGCCGGCCGAGCGCCGCAAGGTGGCCGCGGTGTTCAACGCACCGCCGCTCATCGTGTCCCTCGACCGCGTGGCGCTGGCGAACGATGCCGCGCCCGCAGAGAGTGACTTGCCGCGCTCGATGTTCAGCACGGTGCTGCGTTACGCGCTCGGCGACGACGCGAAGATCGTCGTCCTCCGCCGGGGCGCGCCGCCCGCCGGCGCGAGCGGTGCCGGTGGGCCGGGCCTTCGCAAAGGCATGATGCCGCACCGCATGGGCGATGCCGGCCCCGGCGGAGCGTTCTTCGTCATCCAGGTGGCCTTGCGGGACGGGGCGCTCGTCACGTTCGACTCGCAACTTGCGCCGCAGGAGGCCGCGCTGCCTTGGCGAGTCGGGCTGACGCTCCTCGTGCTGCTGCTGACGGTGGTAGTGCTGTCGCTGGTCGCCGTGCGCTGGATGACCGGCCCGCTTTCGCTCCTTGCCAGGGCCGCCGAAGAGCTGGGCGAAAACATCCACAATCCTCCGCTCGCCGAAAGCGGCCCGACCGAAGTGCGCCGCGCGGCGCGTGCATTCAACACGATGCAGCGCCGGCTCGCGCAGTACCTCTCCGACCGCACTCGCATCCTCACCGCGATGTCGCACGACCTGAAGACGCCGATCACCCGCATGCGCCTGCGCGCCGAGGCGCTCGATGACGAAGCGCTGCGCGCGAAGTTCGTGCACGACCTCGCCGAAATGGAGGCGATGGTGACGCAGACCCTGGAATTCATGCGCGATACGAGCGCGTCGGAGCCGGCGCAGCCGGTCGATCTCCTGGCTCTCATCGAGAGCCTGCGCGGCGATTATGCCGACATGGGCAAGGCGGTTGCGGTCGAGGGCGCGATCCGCCAGCCGGTCCACGTGCGACCGCACGCGCTGCGCAGATGTCTCGCCAATCTTCTCGACAACGCGATTCGCTACGGCGAGCGCGCGACGATCCGGCTCGAAGACGGCGCGCGCGAAGTCGTGGTGCGCGTGCTCGACGAAGGGCCCGGCATGAGCGCCGAGGAGCTGGCAAAGGCATTCGAACCGTTCTATCGCGGCGAAGCGTCGCGCAGCCGCGAGACCGGCGGCACGGGCCTCGGACTCGGCATCGCGCGCAACATCGCGCGCGCGCACGGCGGCGACGTCACGCTGCAAAACCGGGCCGATCGGGGGCTGGAGGCGACGCTGGTGTTGCCGCGCGCCGCGCAGTCGTAGCTATTCCCGGGCGAGCGCCGAAAGCGCTTTGGGGTCGAGCACCGTGATGCGCTCGCGCTCGAGCCGCACCCAGCCGCGCTCCTCGAAGCTGCGCAGCAGGCGGCTGACGATCTCGCGCACGCTGCCGAGCTCATCCGCCAGCCGCTGATGCGTGTCTTCCAGCACCGGGCCGCGGCGGATCAGCAGTTGCGCGAGGCGCGCGTCGAGGCGACGGAACGCGACCTCCTCGACGAGCTCCATCACCTCGGCGAGCCGCTCGCCGTACATGCCGAAGATGAAGTTGCGGAACGGCTCGTGCTCGAGCAGCAGCTCTTGAAAAAGGGCCGGCGGCACGCTGAGCAGCGTCACATCCTGCTCCGCGATCCCCGTCGCCGAATAGTCCGAGTGCCCGAGCAGGCACCCGCCCGAGAGAATGCAGCCCTGGCCGGGCTCGACGCGATAGAGCAGGATCTCGCGCCCGCTTGGCGCCGTTTTCGTGACGCGCACGCTGCCGTCGAGCAGTAGTGGAAAGCCGCGACAGGGCTGCTTGGCGTCGAACAGGATGCTGCCGCGCGGCGCGCGCAGGAGCTGCGCTTCCGCCACGAGCCGATCTGCTTGCGCGCCCGGCAGCCCGGCAAAGACCGGGAACTGCTCGATCAGCAGCGCGCGCAGCTTGGCGGGATCGATTCCGCTCTCGGAGATTTCGTGCACTGGGGGACCGAAGGTCGCGGCCGCCCCAGTTTAGCGGATCAGTCGCCGGATCCTCCGGTCGCAGCCGGATTCAACTCTGTGACCTCGGTCACAAAGCCGCGTTGCGTGGGACCGCAGTCACAGATGCGCCGGGTTGCCATCCCTAAGCTTTGCGCATCACCCACTCTTCCTGATGGAGATCAAGATGTCCGTCGAAAGGCTGATCAGAATCTTTGCAGGCTCGTTCGTGTTGCTGTCCCTCGCTCTCGGCGTCGAAGGAAGCCCCTTGTTCCTGAGTGCCAACTTCCTCTGGTTCACGGCGTTCGTCGGCGCCAACCTGCTGCAGAGCGGCTTCACCTGCTTCTGCCCGCTCGAATCGATCCTGCGCCGGCTGGGCGTCGCAGGCCCCAGCGCCTGCCGGAGCTGAGGAACTGCTGATGACCGCCACGACGCTCGACAACGTGCACCTGGCATGCGCCGCTTGCCTGGCCGAGAACCGCGTGCCGGCTGCGCGGCTCGCGGAGGCACCGAAATGCGGTCGATGCGGCGCGGCGCTGCTCGAAGGAGCGTCCGTGGCGCTCGACGAACTGAAGTTCGACACCTACGTCGGGCGCACGCAGCTTCCGGTGTTGGTCGACTTCTGGGCGCCCTGGTGCGGGCCCTGCCGCGCGATGGCCCCTGCGTTCGAGCAAGCGGCCTCGCAGCTCGCACCGAGCGTGCGCTTCGCCAAGGTGAACACCGACCAGGCGCAGGCGCTCGCTGCGCGCCACAACATCCGCGCGATCCCGACGCTGGTGCTCTACCGCGAAGGGCGGGAACTTGCGCGCGTCTCCGGTGCGCTCGACGCGGGTTCGCTCGTCCGATGGGTGCGCGAACACGTCTGATACGCGTGCGCTTCGCGCTCGCCATCGTCGCCGCCGGGATGCTGGCGGCGTGCGAGAAGGCGCCGGCGCCACGGGCCGAACGGCCGGCGGACCCGGCGCTCGCGAGCGCCGTCGTCGAGATCCGCGAGGTCGATCTCGCGTACTCCGCCGAAGCGGTGGTCGAAGCGGTGCGGCAGTCGACAGTGGCTGCGCAGATCGCCGGTCGCATCGTCGAGTTGCGCTTCGACGTCGGCGACTACGT
>DASUMM010000139.1:0-4763 GCA_036277655.1 Burkholderiales bacterium
CCGGCCAGCGGCTGAAGGAGCTCTCCGGCGCCGCACTCGACCGATGGCGCGGACGCACGCTCGGCATCGTGCCGCAGAAGCTGCACCTCCTTGCGAGCCTGTCGCTGCTGGAGAATCTGCAGCTCGCCCAGTTCCTTGCCGGGACCGCGGTCGACTCCGGGCGGGCGCGTGAAGTCCTCGCTCATGTGCAGCTTGGCGATCGCGCCGCTGCTCGGCCCCACGAGCTTTCGCACGGAGAAGCGCAGCGCGCCGCGGTGGCGCGCGCCGCCATCAACCGTCCGAAGCTGCTGATCGCCGACGAGCCGACTTCGAACCTCGACGACGCAAATTGCGAGCGCGCGCTCGACTTGCTGCAGGCGCAGGCGCGTGAGTGTGATGCAACGCTCATCGTCGCGACCCACGACCAGCGCGCCCGCAGCCGCTTTGCGCAGCGGCTGGAGCTTGGGCGATGACGCTTGCCGGCCTGAGCTTCGCGTACTTGCGCTCGCGGCCGCTCGCACTGACGCTCAATCTGCTGCTGCTTGCGCTCGGCGTAGCCACGATCACCGTCCTGCTGCTTGCCACCGAGCAGCTCGAAGAGCGCATGCTGCGGGATGCACGCGGCATCGACCTCGTCGTCGGGGCGAAGGGCAGTCCGATGCAGCTCGTGCTTTCCGCGGTGTTTCATCTCGATGCGCCGACGGGGAACATTCCGCTCGCCGATGCCGAAGCGCTTGGCAAGCAGCAGCAGCGGCTGATCAAGAAGGCAATTCCGCTTGCGCTCGGTGACAGCTACCAGGGCTTTCGGATCGTCGGCTCGAACCACGGCTATCCGGTGCACTACGGGGCACGCCTCGCCCACGGTCGCCTGTGGAAAGCGCCGATGGAGGCGGTGCTCGGCGCCGAAGCGGCCGCGAAGACTCGCATTGCGGTCGGCGGAAAGTTTTCCGGCGCGCACGGCCTTGGCGAAGGCGGCGATGCGCACGAGAACGAGCCCTACGTCGTGGTGGGCCTCCTTGAGCGGAGCGGTACGGTGCTCGACCGGCTCGTGCTGACGAGCGTCGAATCGGTGTGGGAGGTGCACCAGCACGGCGCGAGCGCCGATGCGCCGAAGGAGTTGACTGCGCTCCTCGTGCAATACGCTTCTCCGCTTGCGGTTGCGACACTTCCGCGCATCGTGAATGCCAGTCCGGCACTGCAGGCGGCATCGCCGGCCTACGAGAGTGCGCGGCTTTTCCGCATGATCGGTGTCGGCGTCGACGTGCTGCGCGCATTCGGAGCGATCCTGATGCTGGCTGCCGGGCTGTCGGTGTTCATTGCGCTATGGAATGCGCTCGAAGAGCGGCGCTACGACCTGGCGGTCATGCGGATGCTCGGCGCGAGCCCGGGACGACTGATGCGGCTGATGCTGCTGGAAGGTTGCGCGCTTTCGCTCGCCGGGGGAATCGCCGGCATCGCGCTGGGCCATCTGCTGACCGAAGCGCTCGGAGCGGCCATGCGGCAGATGCAGCAAACGGCGATCACCGGCTGGACCTGGAGTGTGCAGGAAGCGTGGGTTCTTGCGGCTGCTGTCGGCGTCGGATTGGTCGCGGCGCTGCTGCCTGCGTTGCGCGCCTACCGCAGCGACGTCGCGCCTGTGCTTGCCGAAGGGTAGAATCGTTTCCCGTCATGAGGCACGCCGCACGCACGATCGCTTTCGCTCTCGGCTGTTCGATGGCGGCGCCGGCGGCTGCGCAGGCCACGAAGCCCGGCGCACAAGTGTCACCGCCCACCGCGGTCCCGCCCGAGGCGGTGAAGCCGCTGCCCGAGCGTCAGGACGTGGTTTCCTGGAAGCTCCTCGGCCAAGTCGAACTCGTCAAGGCAAAAGACCGCTATGTGCCGCAGTTCTCGGGCAACGTCAGCGCGCTCGACAGGCAGGAAGTCAAGCTGCAGGGCTTCATGATGCCGCTCGAGATGGGCGACAAGCAGAGCCATTTCATCCTGTCTGCCACGCCGCAGACGTGCGCTTTCTGCCTCCCCGGCGGCCCCGAGCAGATGGTCGAAGTGAAAATGAAATCGCCGGTCAAGTACGGCTTTGACCCGATCGTCGTGTCGGGGAAGCTCGCGGTGTTGAAGGACGATCCGACCGGGGTCTATTACCGCTTGACGGAAGCGGTGCCGGCGAAGTAATTCCCGATGCGCGTTGCGGTACGCCTGACGCTCGCAATCGCATTGCTGCTCGCGCAGCACGTCGCGCTGGCGCATCAGGTCTGGCACGCCGGCAGGGGCGATTTGCACCCGGCGCAAAGCCCGCTTTGCGAGCAGCATGCAGCGCTCGCGACGGTCGCCGGTGCGCTCGATTGCGCGTCGACCGCTGCGCCGGAAATTGCGCATGCCGACTTTCCCCATGTGTTTGCTGCGCGACCCGGCGCCACCGCGCCGGCGCTTTCCCCCGTTTCCCGGGGTCCTCCAGGAACTGCTGCGACGTTGAACTGAAATTGCCGCGTGCCGCGCTCTGCGGCGCGTTTTCGCAAACCGTTCAAAGGAGTGGTTCCATGCTTCGCAGCCTGTGGTCGGTCGCCGCGTTCCTCGTGGCGGCAAGCGCGCCGTTCGTTGCGCTCGCCCAGAGCGATGAACTTTCGAGAATTCGCGAAGAGATCCGGCAACTGAGAGAGGCGTACGAAGCACGCATCCAGGCGCTGGAGAAGCGGCTCGCAGAGAGCGAGGCACGCGCAAGCGAACCGGCGCCAAGGCCGACGCCCCCGCGCGCTTCTGGTGCCGCCGCTTTCAATCCTGCGCTATCGCTGATCCTGCAAGGCAGCGTCGCGCGAAGCAGCCAGGATCCCGCGAACTATCAGATCAGCGGATTCGCGCCCTCGGCTGGAGAAGTCTCGCCGGCTGCGCGCAGCTTCAGCCTCGGCGAATCGGAACTGATCGTCAGCGCGAGCATCGACCCGTATTTCCGCGGCCAGCTGGTTGCTGCGCTCACCCCCGACAACGAAGTGGAGGTGGAAGAAGCGTTCTTCCAGACGCTCGCCCTCGGTCGCGGATTCACGCTGAAGGGCGGACGCTTTCTCTCGGGCATCGGTTATCACAACGAGATCCATCAGCATGCGTGGGATTTCCAGGATGCGCCGCTCGCCTACAAGGCCTTCCTCGGCGGACGGTGGAACGACGACGGCCTGCAAGTGCGTTGGGTAGCGCCGACCGAGCAGTTCCTCGAGTTCGGCGGCGAAGTCGGCCGCGGGCGGACCTTCCCCTCGACCGACCAGAGCCGCAATGGCGCCGGGGCATGGAGCGTCTTCGCGCATGCCGGCGGCGATATCGGCTTGAGCACGGCATGGCGCGCCGGCCTTTCCTATTTGCGCGCTTCGCCGCGCGATCGGGCGTTCGAAGACGTCGATTCGCTGGGGAATCCGGTCGCGCAGAGCTTCAGCGGACGCAGCCGGTTGTGGATTGCGGATTTTGTCCTCAAGTGGGCGCCTGGCGGCAACTCCGCGGTCACGAACTTCAAGCTGCAGGGCGAGTACTTTCGCCGGCGTGAGCGCGGCACGCTCGCCTACGATGACAGCGCCGGCAGCGCGGTGTTCGGCGCGCTTGCGGATGCCTTTCGCTCGACCCAGAGCGGCTGGTACCTGCAGGGCGTCTATCAGTTCGTGCCACGCTGGAGGTTCGGCTACCGCTACGACCGGCTGAATTTCGGCACCGTAGAGAACGCCATCGTCGCCAACGGCCTCGGCCCTGCCGCCGCCGACTTCGCGTTGCTGATGACGGATCATCATCCGACCCGCCACACCGCGATGCTCGATTGGAGCCCGACCGAATCCAGCCGGCTGCGGCTGCAGTTGGCCTCCGACAAGTCTCGCTTCGGCGTCACCGATCGGCAGGCGCTGCTGCAATACATCTTCAGCCTCGGCGCCCACGGGGCGCATCGGTTCTAGGAGACTGCGATGAGGGCCGCCTTGCTCGGATTGCTTGGTTTCGCCGCGATGCCGGCGCTGGCGGCGCTCAATGTCTTTGCATGCACGCCGGAATGGGGATCGCTCGCGAAGGAGCTCGGCGGCGACAAAGTGAGCGTCTACACGGCGACTACGGCGCTGCAGGACCCGCATCGAATCGAGGCGCGGCCAAGCCTGATCGCACGGGCGCGCAGCGCCGATCTCGTCGTCTGCACCGGCGCCGATCTCGAGAGCGGCTGGCTGCCGCTCGTGCAGTCGCAGTCGGGGAACGCGAAGATCCAGAGCGGCCAGCTGGGATATTTCGAAGCCGCGAGCGCGGTCTCGCTCATCGAGAAGCCGGCCTCGCTCGATCGCTCGCTGGGCGACGTCCACGCGGAGGGCAATCCCCATCTGCACCTGGATCCGCGCAATATCGCCAAGGTCGCCGGCGTGCTTGCGGAGCGCATGGCTCAACTGGACGCCAATGAGGCGCAGCACTACCGCGAACGCGCGCGCGCCTTTCTCGATCGCTGGCGCGAGGCGAGTGGGCGCTGGGAACGGCAAGCTGCACCGCTCAAGGGATTGTCCGTGGTCGTCTACCATCGCGACCTTTCCTACCTCGTGCGCTGGCTCGGGATGCGCGAAGTCGGATCACTCGAGCCGAAACCCGGCCTGCCGCCCTCGACAGCGCATCTGACGGCGTTGCTCGCGAAGCTCGCAAGCGAACCGGCGAAGGCCGTAGTGCGCTCGGCATATAACGATGCGCGCGCCGCAGAGTGGCTCGCCGAGCGCGCGAAGATCCGTTCTGTAGTGCTGCCGTTCACGGTCGGAGGAACCGAGCGCGCCAAGGACCTGTTCGGCCTCTAC
>DASUMM010000140.1:0-2644 GCA_036277655.1 Burkholderiales bacterium
AGGAAGCCGCCGCCGATCACAACGACGAGCTGGATCGTGCGCGCGAGCACCTGCAGCAGCACTTTTCCCGAGCCCTGCGAGGCGAAGTAAAGCGCGATTCCTACGGCGAGAAACGGATAGGTCATCCCGACGGTGCGCAGGTAGCTCGCGCCTGCGCTCAGCACCGCCGGATCGCTGCTGAAGAGCGCGACCCACGCGTTCGGAAAGATCGTCACTACGGTGCCGACCACGAGGCTCACGCACGAAGCGAGCGCGGCGCCGGTCCAGGCGATTCTCTTCGCTCGCACGGCCTGCCCGGCGCCGATGTGCGTCGCGACGAGCGCCACGAGCGCCTGTCCGATCGCGAAGACGATCGGTACCTGCAGCAGCTCCAGCCGCAAACCTACGCCGTAGCCGGCGACCGCGGCGTGGCCGAAGCGGGCGACGAAGCCGGTGAGCAGCAGCGAGCCAAGCACGATCTGCAAGGCCGAAACGACGGAGATCCCGCCGACGCGAAGAATGTCGGCGAAGAACCGGCGCTCCAGCTGCAGATCGCTCGCGTGCGGCCGCAACATGCTCGAGGGTCGAAGCACCACCCAGCCAAGCATCAGCGCGGCCAAGCCGAACGTGATCGCGTAAGCGATGCCGGCGCCCGCGATGCCGACGGCAGGCAGCGCACCCCAGCCGAGCACGAGCGTTCCCGAGAGCGGCAGGTGCAGCGTCGCAGTGCCGACCATCACCAGCGCCGGCACCAGCGTGTTCCCGGTGCCGCGCAGGATGGCGGAGAACGTATTCGCGACCCAGACGAAGATGGCGCCGGCGAACACCACATGCGAGTAAGCGAGCGCCGCCTCGAGCGGCGGCCCGTCGCCACCGAGCAGCCGATAGAACGGCCGGCCCAGAGCGAGCAGCAGCAGCGTAAAGAGCACGCCCATTGCCGCGGCGATCACCAGTGCGTGCACGACCAGCCTGCGCGCCCGGCCGATCTCTCCCGCGCCGAGCGCGCGCGCGATCGCCGAGGAAACCCCGCCGCCCATGGCGCCGGCCGAGGTCATCTGCAGCAGCATCAGCATCGGGAAAACGAGCGCGAGTCCGGCGAGCGACTCGGTGCCGAGCCGGCCGACGAAGTACGTATCGCCGACCGACACCATGGTCTGGAATGCGACCAGCAGAAGGCCCGGGGCGGAGAGCCGCAGGATGATCGGCAGCACCGGCGCGGAAAGCAGCTTTTCCGTACGCGGCGAGAGGGTGCCCTGCGCCATCGCGGGAGCCTAGCAGCGGGCAGGGCGCCCGGCAGTGCCGTTTCGCTCTAGCGGCGCGGGAAGCGCTCGAGGATTGCGGGCTTTACCAAGGTTGCCGTGAGCCAGCCGGCGCCGACGCCTGCGGCATCCGCAACCATGTCCCACGCTTCGAACGAGCGATAGCCGAGCGCACCCTGGACGAACTCCAGCCCGATTCCGAGCGCGGCGAATGCGAGCGCATACGCCAAGCGCCTGGCAGGCGCGGTATCGAGCTGGCAGAACCAGAACATCAGTAGCGCGTACGCAAGGACATGGCCGATCTTGTCTCCTTGCGTCACTTCGATCTCTGGTGGCGAGGGCATCACCGAGAGCCAGACAATGGCCGCCAGGATTGCGCAACCGGCTGCAAGCCAGAACCTGCGCAGCGTCACTAGAAGAGTTGCATCTGGCCGGCGGCGGAAGGCGGCCGGAAGCGCGAGCAATCCAGCTCGCCGCGCGGGCTCAGGTGGTTTTCGTCCGTATTGAGCGCGAAGCGGCGGCACGCGACGTCGAAACGTCGCTCGATCAGCCCGGCGAAGCTACCCGAGCCGGACATGCGATGCCCGAACCTCGGATCGTTCTCGCGTCCGCCGCGCACCTGGCGCACGATGCTGATGACGTGCGTGGAGCGATCCGGATAGTGGTGCCCGAGCCACTCCTTGAAGAGCGGCAGCACTTCGTTCGGCAGCCGCAGCATCACCCAGCCTGCCATCGTCGCGCCGGCTTGCGCCGCCGCCTCGAGCACCGCTTCGATGGACTTGTCGGTGAGCGCCGGGATCACCGGACCGATCATCACGCCGCAAGGCACGCCTGCGGAGGCGAGCGCGCGCAGCGTGTCGACGCGTCGCTGCGGGCTTGCGGCGCGCGGCTCCAGCCGCCGCGCGAGCGCGCGATCGAGCGTGGCGATCGAGACGAACACCTTGACCAGGTTTTTCTTCGCCATCGGGCCGAGCAGGTCGAGATCGCGCTCCACGAGCGCCGACTTGGTCACGATGGTGAGCGGGTGATCGCACTCGGCGAGGACCTCGACCAGCTGCCGCATGACGCGATACTTGCGTTCGATCGGCTGGTAGCAATCGGTGTTCGTGCCAAAGGCGAGCGGTTTCACGCGGTAGCCGGGTTTCGCCAGCTCCTTTTTCAGCAATTCAGCGGCGTTGGTCTTCGCAAAGAGCTTCGTTTCGAAATCCAGGCCGGGGGAAAGCTCGAGATAGGCATGGCTCGGACGAGCGTAGCAGTACACACACCCATGCTCGCATCCGCGATAGGGGTTGACCGACTGCTCGAACGGGACGTCGGGCGAATCGTTCTTCGCGATGATCGAGCGTGCGCGCTCTTCGGTGACCCTCGTCTCGATCGGCGGCGCCGGCTCGTCGTCGGCAAACCAG
>DASUMM010000141.1:0-7883 GCA_036277655.1 Burkholderiales bacterium
CGATCCGGACTACGTGACGCGCTATTGCCCGCGCCTGCTGACGCTACTCGCGCGCTTTTCGCATGCCATCCAGGTCCAGCGCACCGACGACGAAATCCGCGAGCTGCAGGATGCCTTCCTCGTGCTCGATGCCGCGCACTACGTGCGCCGTCCGGTGGCGCAATTCTGGCGCGGCGCGATCGGCATCGGCGACGAATCCGAGGCGCTCACGATGCGCGCGCGCTTCTTCGAGATCTGGGCTTCTTCCTACCCCGCAGTTTCGCCGACCACGCTCGGGCTCTAAAGTGCCGCTGCTATAATCCTCCGCTCCTGCAGCGTACGCGGCGGGAATTTTTCGACAACTCGCGACCAAGGGAAGGAACATGAAGAAATCATTGCTGTTGGCTGTCGCAGCGGCGTTCGCGCTTGCCGCGTGCGGCCAGGAAACCCCCAAGCCCAAGCCCGCGCCGGCACCGGCGCCCGCACCGGCGAAGCCCGCGGCACCGACCGCAACGCCGCCTGCACCGGCGCCCGCTCCGGCACCGGCACCGGCGGAAGAGAAGAAGGACGAAGCGAAGAAGTAACGCTTCTTTCGTTTCGCGCGAGACGGCGGTGTCCCGCAAGGGCCCGCCGTCTTGTTTTTTGCGGCGCGCCCGGTCGCTAGCGCAGGTCCCGCCACTCGAGCCCTTCGTCCTGCGTCGCAACGCCGACCCAGTCGGGCGCGCAACCGAGCGCCTCGGCGAGCGCTGCACGCGCCAGATCGGCGCGGTTGTTCTGCTGCGAGAGATGGGCCGCGATGACATGCTGCAGCCGCGAGCGATCGAGCGCCGCCAGCAGGCGCTGCGAAGCCCGATTGTCGAGATGGCCGAACGCGCCGGCGATGCGGCGCTTCAACCACGACGGGTACGAGCCGCTCCAGAGCAGGTCCAGGTCGTGGTTGCACTCGAGAAAGAGCGCATCGCAACCGGTGAGCATCCGCTCGACGTGCGCAGTGGACGCGCCAAGGTCGGTCAGCACGCCGAGCCGGCGCGCGCCGTCGGAGAGCACGAACTGCACCGGCTCGCGTGCATCGTGCGGAACGGTGAACGGCTCCACGGCAAGGTCGCCGACCGCGAACTGCGAGCCGCCGCGAATGACGCGGACTTGCGCACTGCGATTCGCTTTGCCGGATTCTTCCAGCGCCGAACGCGTGCCATGCGTGAGCAGCACCGGCACGCCAAAGGCGCTCGCCGCAGCGAATGCATGCTGCGCATGATCGTCGTGCTCATGGGTGACGAGAATCGCGGCGAGCCCGGCAGGCTCCAGGCCGAAGCGCGCGAGGCGTCGCTCGATCTCCGCCGCCGGCAGCCCGCAATCCACCAGCACGCGCGTGCCGGCGGACTCGACCACCAGCGCATTGCCGCCGGAGCCGCTGGCGAGGCAGGCGAAGCGAATTTCCCGCTGCCTTACTTCAGCTGCTCGTGCAGCAGCGAAAGGATCCGCTGCGCGGTCTGCGACCTCTCGGCGGCGCCGTCCTTGTTGAGCACCAGCACTTCGCTCGTCTCGGCAGACTGGCGCACCTGCACGCGGTACTGCTCGGCCTTCACCTTCGGATCGGTCGAACGCCAGAACGCAAGCCGATCGAGAAGACCCGGCTTCTCGCGATTCTTGCGCTCCATGTCGGCGTCCGGATCGGCGTAGCGGACGAAGTACAGGCCCTTCTGGCGATCACGGTCTTCGACCGTGAAGCCGACGCGGTCGAGCGCGAGGCCGACGCGGCGCCATGCGCGGTCGAACGGCTCCTGCACCGTCAGCGATTCGCGCCCGTCCGAGGACTTGCCGAGGCTCGCGCGGCTCGCCGGCTGCGCCGCCGTGGCGACCATCTGCTTCGCACGCTCCTCACGCGCGCCGAGGCGCACCATCATCCTGCGCAGGAACTCCGCCTCGAGGTCCGGATCGGCCGGCCGCGGCTGCCAGACCGTCTTGTCCCTGCCCTCGCTGGTGTAGACCTCGATCATGCCGCGATGGCTGACGTAGATCTCGCTCGCGCCATCGGGTGAGCGCTCCAGGCGCGTGCGGAATTTGTCGCGCTCGGGCGTCGAGTAGACCTGGTCGAGCAGCTTGCCAAGCACGCTGCGCACGCCATCCTGCGGAATCTTCGCGCGGTTCTCCGCCCAGTCCGTTTCCATGACCCCGGCTTCGGTGTGTTCGACCTGGACCAGGAAGCCGTTCTCCTGCCAGAAGTCCTTCACCAGCGGCCAGATCTTCTCGGGCGGCTCCTGCACGACGAGCCAGCGTTGCGTGCCGGCCCGCTCGATGCGCATCTTGTCGACGGAGGGCAGCACTCCCGTGGCGCCGGGCTTGGGCGCCTGCGCACGGTCGGCCTGGTAACCGGAAAGCGTCGCCGATCCCTTGCCGCTCTCGGGCACCACGTAACGGTTGTCGCGCGACGGCGTGGTGAGATCCGGCGGAATCTCGAGCGGCGGCAGCGTTCCGGCGGACTTGTAGTCGACCTTGTTGCCTTCGAGGAGGTTGCTCGCCGTCTTGCAGCCGCCCGCCGCAAGCGCAACAACGCAGAGGGCGAGCGCGAGGCCGCGCTTCAAGCGCGCTTCTCCACCACGCGCAGCGGCAGCGCGATGCCCGCCTCGGCGAGCGCCTCGCGCACCGTTTCGTGGAAGCGCTCGGCGAGCGGCGTCATCGGCAGGCGCAGCCCGCCTTCGATCAGCCCCATCTGCGAGAGCGCCCATTTCACCGGGATCGGGTTCGCTTCGACGAACAGGCGCTGGTGCAGCGGCAGCAGACGCAGGTTCAGCTCACGCGAGGTCTTGACGTCGCCGGCGAGCGCGCGCGCGCACATCTCGTGCATCAGGCGCGGCGCAATGTTGGCAGTGACGGAAATCACGCCGTGCCCGCCGAGCAGCATCAATGCGAGCGCGGTCGAGTCTTCGCCGGAGTAGATCGCGAAGCCGCGCGGTGCGCGCCGGATCAGGTCGGTGCCGCGCTCGATGTTGGCAGTCGCATCCTTGATGCCGATGATCCCGGGCACCTGTGCGAGCCGCAGCACCGTGTCGTTCTGCATGTCGGCCACCGTGCGCCCCGGCACGTTGTACAGGATCATCGGGATGTCGACGGTTTCCGCGATCTTCGCGAAATGCCGATACAGCCCTTCCTGCGCCGGCTTGTTGTAGTACGGGACGACCGAAAGGCACGCGGTGGCGCCCGCTTTCTTCGCCGATTCGGTGAGCTCGATCGCCTCGGCGGTCGAATTGCCGCCGGTGCCGGCGATCACCGGAATGCGGCCATGCGCATGCTCTACCGCAATGCGGATCAGTTCCTTGTGCTCGTCGAAGTCGACCGTCGGCGATTCACCGGTGGTGCCGATGACGACGATGCCGTCGGTGCCTTCGGCGACGTGCCAGTCGATCAGGTTGCGAAAGCGAACGAGATCGAGCCGCCCGTCTTCATGCATCGGGGTGACGATCGCTACCAGGCTGCCTGTGATCATGAGGACCTCGAAAGAGGGGTGCGGCATTTTATCGCCTAAGGCTCCCGCGTGGCGCAAAGTCTTTGAATCACGGCGGCTTTCGGGTGAGCGACGCGGCCTTGCTCGAACGCGAGCAGGTGCAGATTCGCGCCGAACGCCCGCCAAAGCTCCCCCGGATGCAGCAAAAAGCGTGGATTGGACGGCTTGCCGTAGCGCTCGTTACCGAGCATGAACGTCTCGTAGAGAAGGATCCCGTCGGGCAGTAACGACGTCGAGAGAATCGGCAGCAGGGGCCGATGCAGGTAGTTGGTGACGATGATCGCGCCGAAGCGTTGGTTCGGAAAGGGCCAATCGCCCTCCTCCAGGTCGGCTTGCACGAAGCGCGCTCCCGGAATCGATTGCGGCTCGCGATCCACCGCAACCACTTCGATGCCGTGCTCTGCAAACAACCGCGCGTGGCGCCCGCCGCCGCAAGCGACGTCCAGCAGCGGACCGCGCGTGACGAGCGGCGCCCAACGCAACACCCACGGGGACGGTGCGCTCGGCTGGTGTGCGCCCATGAAGGAAGCTAGGCGAGCTTCGCCACTTGCGGCAGATCGCAGGCAAGGATCGCCTGGCTGAGCGCATCGATCGCCTGCGGGCGCGGATAGCTCCTGCGCCATCCGATCGCCACGCGCCGCTCCGGCACCGGCTTTGCGAATGGACGAATCCGGATCAGGTCGTTCGAGCCGATGCGCGCAGGCACCGCAGTGGAAGGCAGCACCGTGACGCCGACGCCGCTCGCCACCATCTGCCGGATCGTCTCGAGCGAGCCGCCTTGCAGCGAGCGGCCGGCCGCTCCGCGCGCCGGCGGGCCGCAGAATTCGAGCACCTGATCGCGCAGGCAATGGCCCTCGCCCAGCAGCAGCAGGCTTTCGCGCTTCAACTCCTGCGCCGAGATCTGCTTACGCTTCTCCCATGGATGGCCTGCCGGTACAGCGACCAGAAACGGCTCGTCGTAGAGCGCCCGCGTGATGCATCCGGGCTCGTCGAACGGCAACGCGACGACGACCGCATCCACTTCGCCCTGGCGCAGCGCCTCGGCGAGCTGGGCGGTGAAGCTTTCGCTGATGTGAAGCTGCATCGCCGGCACCCGGCGCCGCAGGATCGGCACGAGTTTCGGCAGCAGGTACGGGCCGATGGTATGAATCGCGCCGAGCCGCAGCGTGCCGGCGAGCGGATCGTGGCCTTCGGCGGCGAGATCACGGATGCGGGAGGCTTCCTCGAGCACGCGCTGCGCCTGCTCGACGACCTTGTGCCCTACCGGCGTCACGGCCACCTCGCCCGGCCCGCGCTCGAAGAGCGTGACGCCGAGCTCTTCTTCCAGCTTCTTGATCGCCACCGAGAGCGTGGGCTGTGACACGAAGCACGATTCTGCCGCCCGGCCGAAGTGGCGCTCGCGCGCAACCGCGACGAGGTAGCGCAGCTCGGTGAGCGTCATTTCAGCGTGGCGAGAAAATCACGGATCGCGGCCGCGAGCTCCGCTTCCTTGCCAGTGTAGTGGTGGTCCGTCCCCGCGATGCGAACCTGGCGCGAGCCGGGAATCGCCGCGAGGGTCGCGCGGCGCCGCCCATCTGCGCGCAGCACCGGCGGCAGGTCGTTCTCTGCGTAGACGTCGAGCACCGGCACGCGGACGTTTGCCATGCCGCCGAAGCCGCCGGTGAGGCCCAGAGAAATCCAGCCGCGAAACGGCGAGTCGGCGGTCTTCTCGTAGTAGACGTTTGCCATCCACGTTCCCATGCTGTGCCCGAGCAGCACGATCCTGCGATGGCCGCGCGCTTCGAGCCACTGGCCAGCGGCGCGAATGCGCTCGACCGCTTCCGGGAACACCGTCGGGTAGTAATCGTCCAGCGTGGCGTCGGATTTCTGCACCGGCATCTGAATCGACAACGTGGCAAAGCCCATGTCGGCCAGCGCAACGCGAAGGATTCCGATGATCCCGTGATCGGGATGGACGCCGACGCCATGGACGAGGAGCACGGCGGCCGGTGCGTCCCTGCGCTCGGTGAAGAGACCAAGAAATTCCCGGCCCGAGGGAAGCTTCAACTGAACGGCATCGCCGACGACCAGGTTCGGCACCACTTCGGCCGCCCAGCGCTTCTCCCGTTCGTAATCCTGCGCCGCAGCGCAGGCTGCGACCGCGGTCAGCGCGAGTGCCGCTGTGATGCGAGTCATCCTCTCGCGCGGGCCGCGAGATAAAGCGGAATCCCGATCACCATCACGACCAGCCCGGCGAGCACGCCATATCCGAACGGCACCGCAAACCGGACGTAGTTGACGCTCGAGTACAGCATGTAGGCGCACGCCGCGGTGAAAACGAGCGGCGTCAGCGGATAGAGCGGCGTGCGGAAAGACGAAGGCATCCCGTCGCGCATGCGAAACAGGAAGACCGCGATCCCGCAGAGCAGAAAGAACGTCCAGAACACCGGCGCCGTGTAGGCCACCATCGCCGAAAAGCCATCGGGCGCGAACGAGCCGGCGAGCACGAGAACGAGCGAGACCGCGCCCTGCACCAGGAGCGCATTCGCCGGCGTGCTGCCGGAGGCGCGCCAGGCGCCGAGGGACGCAAACATCGGGAAGTCGCGCCCGAACGCATAGATGGAGCGGGCCCCCGTGAGGATCGCGGCATTCATCGTGGTGAGCGTCGCGAGGCACACGACGAGCGCGATCATCGCCGCGCCGGCATCCCCCGCCAGCGGCCGCATGAGATCTGCTGCCACCGCTTTCGATTCACGCATGCCACCGAGCCCGAGCGATGCGAGATACGCGAGATTCACGACGAGATAGAGCGCGCTGATCAGCGCGATCCCGCCGATCAGGATGCGGATCATGTTGCGCTGCGGATTGCGCACCTCCCCGGCGATGTAGGCTGCCTCGTTCCATCCGCCATAAGTAAGCAGCACGAAGATCATCGCGAGGCCGAGGTCCCCCGCGACCGGCTTGGCCACCGAAGCCGCTGCCGACGGGCCGAGCAGGCCGACGAGTGCGACCGCCGCAAGAGCCGCCACCAGCAGGAATCCCATCAACTTCTGCAAGGTCTTGCTCTGCGGCGTGCCGGCCAGATTGAGCGCGGTCATTACGACGACGCCCAGCCCGGCATACACCGCGGCGCCGCGCGCACCGAGCGGCACGATCTGCTGCGCGTAGTCGCCAAAGACATAGGCGACCGCAGCGATGGCACCGGTCTGGATCACCGTCATCCGGGACCAGGCGAAGACGAAGGCCGTGCCAGGCCCGTAGCCGCGCGAGAGGAACCGGTATTCGCCGCCCGTCTCGGGAAAGCGCCCCGAAAGTTCCGCATAGACGAGCGCGCCGCAAAGGGTAATGACCCCGCCAACCACCCAGGCCAGCAGGAATTCGAGTCCGTTGGATACGTTGCCGGCGACGATCGAAGGAGCCTTGAAAATCCCGGCGCCGATCACCATGCCGACGACGAGCATTACGCCGTCCGGCACGGAGAGCAGCGCCTGCGGCGCCGCCGGCGCAGTGCCTACCGTTGTCGTGTTGCGATCCATGGAATCTCCCTTTGGTTCTCGCCGTCGGAGACGAGCAGCCGCCCTTCGATCCGATCGCCCGTCAGCGTGCCCTGGAAAAGATGGTTCCACGGCTTGCCGTCGACCCTGCCGCTCACCACGAACTTCACCTCGGTGCCGAGCAGCCGGCTGCCGCGCACCACCATCTCGATGCCGCCGGCATGCGCAGCGACGTCGAGCCGCTGATAGAGCTGCTGGATGCGGAATTGCCAATTGCCGCCGTGCGGGCCCATTTCGGAGCGCCAGGTGCCGCGCGCATCGGCGGGAATCACCCACAGCATGATGCGCGACCTGCCGAACGGCCCGACCATCTTCTCGGCCACGCTGAACTCGATCGTTTCATCCGGCAGCCACTTGCCCATGTCGTAATCGTGCGAGACGACACGCGAGCCGGGCTTCAGCTGCTGCAGCAGCGCGGGCGCGAGCTTCTGGTTGAATTCCGGCAGCAGGTACATCGTCACCACGCTCGCTTCGCGGAGATCGGTCTCGAAGAGATCGCGCACCTCGAAGCGCGCGAGCGATTCCACCCCGGCGCGTTTGGCGTTCTCGTTCGCCCGCGCCACCAGCGTCGGATCGATGTCGACGCCGAGCCCGCGCGCCTTGTAGCGTCGCGCCGCTTCGATCACGATGCGGCCGTCGCCCGAGCCGAGATCGATCACCAGCTCGCCCGGCTTCGGATCGCCGAGCCGCAGCATGCGATCGACGACTTCCGGCGGCGAGACGACGAACGGCACGCTGCCGTCGTCCCACGCCCAGGTCTGCGCCGCAGCGGCCGAAATCAGCGCGCACAATACGGGCGCCGCAAGAAACGCGTTCTTCATCCGGGTAAAATTTCTCAGCACGCCCTCGTAGCTCAGTGGATAGAGCAG
>DASUMM010000142.1:0-4777 GCA_036277655.1 Burkholderiales bacterium
CCTCGGTCATGGCGAGGATCTTCTTCATTTCGGACACCTGCGCCGCCTGCGGATCGGTTGCCGGGTCGATCGGGCGCTGCTGCTGGGTCGAGGGGCCCTGCACCTGCTCGGCCACCCCGAGCAGCACGCGCGGGTCAATGCCAAGGAAATAGCTGGCAACGATCGCGATCAACGTGCCGCCGATGCCGAGGCCGCCGACGCGGCCCACGCTCCAGCCGCGGCGATCCTCGAAACTCGTGCTTTCCCGCTGGTCTTCCAGCCGCATCGATGCCACCCACGAGAACCACTGATGAACGTCGGACCGCGCCTGGGCGGTTTGATTCCGTGCGCGCGCGCTTCAGGCGCTCGAAGCGGACGAAACTTGCGGCGCGGCGACTTCGTCGAAGCTGACGATGGTGTTGCGCCCGCGCGCCTTCGCCTGCCGCACCGCACGGTCGGCATGCTCGAGGAGATCCTGCGCATCGAGCGGCGTTGCCGGCTTCCACTCGGCGATGCCGATGCTGGCGGTGACTGGAATGCCGACGCCGCGGATGCGCGCCGGATGCGCAGCGAGCGTCGTGGCGAGGCGTCGGGCGAGCGCCTGCGCTCCGGAAGCAGGGGTGGCGAACAGCAGCAGCCCGAACTCCGCGCCCGCGGTGCGGCCGATCAGGTCTTCCGGACGCAGCACTTCACGTGCCTTCTGCGCCACGTGCCGCAACACCTCGTCGCCCGCGCGCACGCCGTGGATCTCGTTGATGCGGCCAAAGCGGTCGAGGTTGACGAGCAGCGCGCTGCAGGTGAGCTGGCGGCGCTGGCCGAGCGACAGCACGCGCTTCGCCTGCTCGAAGAATGCCCGGCGAGTGAACACGCCGGACAGTGCGTCGTGCATCTGCACTTGCGCGCGTTGATGCTCGCGCAGGATCACCAGGATCGCCACCGCCACCGCCGCCACGACGCCGAGCAGCGCAAGCGCAAACGCCGCGTTGGCGGCCGAAAGCGCCGGGAACGGAACGCTCGCAGGGTCGATCCATACGGCGAACGCGCGCACGAGCGCCGTTGCAGCGGCGATCAGCAGTCCCGAGACGGCGATGATCTCGGCGCGACCGATGGTGCGGCCTTGTCCGGCGAGCAGCGCGGGCACCGGAAGAACCAGCGCCACGGCGCTGCCGAGCGCCCCGACGCTCGCCGACACTTCGATCGGCGAGCGCGGCGTGAGGCTTGCCCACTCGACCAGCAGAATCACTGCCAACACGAACAGCGGCATGCGAGCGGTCGGCGGCGGTTCATGTATCCGGTCCAGCGCCAGGCGGAATAACACGGCGCTGCCGGCAAGCAATGGGTTGCCCACCCCGAACGCGATCAGGCTTCCGAGGTGCATGTGCAAACCGAGGAGCGCGAGCGCAATCCCGAGGAGCAGCAGCCCGAGCGTGAGGAAGCCGACACCGTCCACGCGCTGCGCGATTCGATTTCCGGTGTACATCGCTGCGGCAGCCGCCGCTGCGGCGAGGGCGCCGGCGAGATGGATGCTGCCTACGTCGAGCACCATGTTCAGGTGCGGAAGGGATGCCGCAGCACGATCGTCTCTTCGCGGTCCGGTCCGGTCGAGATCAGGTCGATCGGCACGCCGGAGAGCGCTTCGATGCGCTTCAGGTAATCGCACGCCGCTTTGGGCAGGGCGTCGAAGTGCCGCACGCCCACGGTGCTCTCGCTCCAGCCGGGCATTTCCTCGTACACGGGAACGCAGCCCTCGAGCTCATCGGCGCCCACCGGAAGGATCTCGGAAAACCCGCCTTCGAGCTCGTAGCCGACGCAGATCTTCACCGACTCGACGCCATCGAGCACGTCGAGCTTGGTGATGCAAAGGCCCGACAGGCCGTTCAGCTGGATCGAGCGCTTGAGCGCCGCAGCGTCGAACCAGCCGGTGCGCCGCGGGCGGCCGGTGGTGGCGCCGAACTCCCTGCCCTTGGTGCGCAAGTACTCGCCGATGTCGCCGGAAAGCTCGGTTGGGAACGGCCCGCCGCCGACCCGGGTGGTATAGGCCTTCGTGATGCCGAGCACGTAATGCAGGTGCTGCGGCCCGACCCCGGCTCCCGCCGCGGCCGCGCCCGCCACGCAATTGGACGACGTCACGTACGGATACGTGCCGTGGTCGATGTCGAGCAGCGAGCCTTGCGCGCCTTCAAAGAGCAGGTTCTTGCCCTGCCGATTGGCATGGTAGAGCGCACGCGGCACATCGGCCACCAGCGGCACGAGGCGCGGCGCGAGCGCAAGCGCCTCGTCGAGCGTCTTCTGATAATCGACCGGCGCCTGGCGGTAAAAATTCTGCAGCACGAAATTATGGAACTCGAGCACCTCTTTCAGCTTCGCGGCGAAGCGCTCGGGCTTCAGCAGATCCTGCAGCCGGATCGCGCGCCGCGCCGCCTTGTCTTCGTACGCCGGCCCGATGCCGCGGCCGGTGGTGCCGATCTTGCGATCGCCCTTCGCCGCTTCGCGCGCAGCGTCCAGCGCGGCGTGCTGCGGCAGGATCAGCGGGCAGGCTTCCGAGATGCACAGGCGCGCGACGACGCCGTGCACGCCGGCAGCCTCTAGCTCGTCCATCTCCGCAATCAGCGCCTGCGGGGAAACCACGACGCCGTTGCCGATGAAGCAATCGACGTTGTCGCGCAGGATGCCGGACGGAATCAGGTGCAGGACGGTCTTCTTGCCGCCGATCACCAGCGTGTGTCCGGCGTTGTGACCGCCCTGGAACCGGACCACGCCTTGCGCATGGTCCGTCAGCCAGTCGACCACCTTGCCTTTGCCCTCGTCGCCCCATTGGGTGCCGACGACGACCACATTGCGCGCGGCACGCCCGCTCACCGGCGCTCGGCCTTCTTCACGCGCCACGGCTTTGGCGATGCCACCGCGGCAAGCTCGCGCAGGTAGATCGCGAATCCGGTCGCCGGACGCGGCCGGCCGAATGCGCGGCCGACTTCGTCGTAGCGTCCGCCGCGGGCGACCAGCACCGGGCCGGCGCTACCGTTGCAGTACGCATCGAAGACGACGCCCGAGTGATAGTGGTAGCCGCGCAGCTCGGCGAGATCGAATCCCGCCGGGATCGCACAATCCCTGGCGAGCGAGCGCAGCGTGGCGAGCGCCTTTTGCAGCGCGGGCAGCTTCGGCAGCCGGCGCTCGGCAAGTTCGAGCACTTCGGCGCCGCCGTAAAGCTCGGGCAGCAGCAGCAGCGCAGCCCGCGTCTTCGCATCGAGCTTGCGCGTCAGGGTGCGCAGCACCGGCAGGTCCTTTCTCTGCAGCGCTTCGAAAAGCTCCACCTCGGCATCATGCTCGATGCGCGCGGCTTGCACCAGCGAGCGGAACACCGCCACGTGGCCGATGTCGATTCGCGCTCCCCGCACGCCCGAGACTGCGAGCGCGCGCGCGAGGAGCCGCTGCACCTCGAGGTCGCTTTGCACTCCGGAATGGCCGTAGATTTCGGCGCCGATCTGGATCGGCTCCCGCGTCGCCGAAAGGCTCGCCGGCCGCGTATGCAGCACGCTGCCGCAATAGCAGAGCCGGGTCACGCCGCTGCGGTTCAGCAGGTGGGCGTCGATGCGCGCGACCTGCGGCGTGATGTCGGCGCGCACGCCCATCATCCTGCCCGAGAGCTGGTCGACCAGCTTGAACGTGCGCAGGTCGAGGTCATGCCCGGTCCCGGTCAGCAGCGAGTCGACGTACTCGAGCATCGGCGGAATCACCAGCTCGTATTCCCAGGAAGCGAACAGATCGAGGATCGAGCGCCGCAGCGCCTCGATCTTCGCCGCTTGCGCCGGCAGCACGTCCTCGACGTGCTCGGGCAGAAGCCAGCGCACGGCCCGCCCTTCTACCAGCGCGCGACCAGCAGCAGCAGCACGCCGGCGAGCATCGAAGTCAGCCCGAAGAACCGGATCTGCCCGTCGGTCATGCGGATGATGCGGCGAAACGTCTCGCGCCAGACGCTAGGCGCGAGGAAGGGAAGCAGGCCCTCGATGATCAGCATCAGGGCGAACGCAAGGAGAAAAGTGGTGCCCATGCGCCGTCATTTCGACTTCGGAGCCGGCGATGTGCGTCCGGTCGCATCCTTCAGGTAGCGGAAGAAATCGGAATTCGGCTCCAGCAGCATCAGGTCGTTCTTGCCGCGGAAGGTCGACTTGTAGGCCTCCATCGAGCGATAGAACGAATAGAACTCCGGGTTCTGCGTGAACGCACCTGCATAGATGCCGGCCGCCTTGGCGTCGCCCTCGCCCCTGATGCGCTGCGCATCGCGATAGGCCTCGGCAAGCAGCACTTCGCGCTGCCGGTCGGCGTCGGCGCGGATGCGCTCGGCTTCCGCCGAGCCGGTCGAACGCAGCTCGTTGGCGATCCGCTTGCGCTCGGCCTCCATGCGCCGGTAGACCGAGTCGCTCACTTCCTGCGGCAGGTCGACGCGCTTCAGGCGCACGTCGACGAGTTGCACGCCGAGATCGCGGCGCAGCTCCTGGTCGGCCTTCTCGCGCACCGACTCCATGATCTGGTCGCGCTCGCCGGACACCACCTCGTGCACGGTGCGCTTGTTGAACTCGTTCTGCAGCCCGCCCGAGATCGTCTGCTTGAGGCGCGTTGCGGCGCGCGCCTCGTCGCCCTGCACCGAGACGAAGAATTGCCTGACATCGACGATGCGCCAGCGGATGAAGGAATCCACCAGCACGGGCCGGTTGCCCGAGGTGAGAAAGCGCAGCGGCTCGGCGTCGTCGTAGGCGAGGATGCGCATGTCGAACAGGCGCACGTTCTGGATCAGCGGCCA
>DASUMM010000143.1:0-6662 GCA_036277655.1 Burkholderiales bacterium
GTGCAGTCCGGTGCAACGCGCATGCAGCATTCCGCGCGCGTTGCCGCAGTCGATGCGCGCAACCGCGCGCGCGGCACGGTCGCGGAGTTGCGGAAGAAGCTTGCCGGACGCGAGGGCTCCGACCAGAAGCTCGACATCGCGCAGGAGAACTGGGCGCCGGCGGCGCGATTCGGTGCCGGCGCCGCTGGAGCGGGGCTCGCTGCATGGAGCTTGCTGCGCCGCTCTGCGGCGGCACCGCTTCTCTTCCTCACGGGCGCGGCCTTGCTGACCCGTGCCGGCACCAACATGAGCTTTCGCCGCCTGGCCGGCGGCAGCCGGCGCGGCATCCGTTTCGTGAAGACGATCACGATCGATGCACCGCGCGAACTGCTGTTTGCGCTGTGGCAGGACATGGAGAACTTTCCCAAGTTCATGCGCAACGTCCGCCGGGTGTACCGCAATGGCGACAACTGGCACTGGGAAGTGGCAGGTCCGATGGGCACTCCGGTGGAATGGGACGCCGTGCTGACGCAGGTCGTGCCGAACGAGTTCATCGCCTGGTGCACGACCCCGGGCGCGCCGGTGCAGCATTCGGGACGGGTGCATTTTCGCGACGAGGGCCGCGCCACGCGCGTGCAGGTCGAGATGTCCTATCACCCGCCGGGCGGTGCGCTCGGGCACGTCGCTGCCTCGCTCTTTGGCGCCGATCCGAAGAAGGAAATGGACGAGGACCTGATGCGCATGAAGGCGCTCTGCGAAACCGGCAAGTTTCCGCACCACGCGGCGTTCTCGAGCGAAGCCACCGGAAGGTGAGATGCGGCAGGCACTCCTCCTCCTCGGTGCCGCGATGCTCGCGCTCTCCGTCAGCGCCTGCGAGCCAAAGCCAGGAAATCCTCCGAAGCCAAAGACCGTAGCGTTGCTGGCGATCTAGGTTTCCGGCTTTGCGCGTGACTACAATGCGCGCGGGAAGGGAGGAAGCCATGACGATCTATGACGGCTACGGCGCGTGGCAGCCGGGCGAATGGCCGACGATGCTCGCGATCGGCGATTCGTGGTTCTGGTATCCGCACAACAACCTGCTCGAAGCGCTCGCGCGGCACGCCAAGCTGAAGGATCCCTACCGGCACATGGTCTGCCTCGGGCGCAACGGCGCCTACCTTTCCGATTACGTCGACGTGCCGGGGCGCCCCGGTCCGCAGGCCGCGAGGCTGAAGGAGTTGCTGAGGCCGGATCCGCTGCAGTACATCACGGCGTTCCTGGTGAGCGGCGCAGGCAACGACTCGGTCGAATACGGCCTCGGCCTGCGCGACGATTGCTCGACGGCGAGCGCACCTGAAGACTGCATTGCAGAAGAAGGAATGCGCGAGCTGGTCGGCAACGTCACCAAGTCGATGAGCCTTCTGCTGCACGAAGTGCTCTGGGCGTTCGATGCGCAGCGCCGTGCGCCACTGGTGTTGCTGCACGGGTACGACTATGCCGTTCCCGATGGCCGGCCGTTCCGCCTGGCAATGCTCTCACAGGGCCCGTGGCTGTCGGTGGCCATGGACCGCCGCCAAGTGCCGCCGGACCTCGAACTGCGCAAGGGCATCGTGCGCATCCTGATCGATCGCATCAACGCAGCCTTCGCCAACTATGCGCGGCCCGGCAGCGGCATCCACTTCATCGACAGCACGAACGCGCTCGATTCCGGCGCGGCGTACCAGGACGACTGGGCGAACGAACTGCACCCGACCCGCGATGGGTTCGACCGCATCGTCGATACCAAGTGGATCCCGGTGTTGCAGCAGCTCGGCATCGCGAAGGGCGTTTCATGACGCGAGCCGGTACGGCATTGCACGCCTCCCGTGCAATCCACTCCCTCGGTGAAGAACAATGAAAGCAATTATTTGCCGGAAGTTCGGGCCGCCGGAGTCGCTGGTGCTCGAGGAGGTGCCCTCGCCGACGCCAGGCGCCGGGCAGGTCGTCGTTTCGGTGAAGGCGGCGAGCGTCAACTATCCCGACGTGCTCATCCTGCAGAACAAGTACCAGGTGAAACCGCCGCTGCCGTTCTCGCCCGGGAGCGAAATGGCAGGAACGGTGAAGGCGCTCGGCGCCGGGGTGACGGGCGTGCGCGCCGGCGACCGGGTGATCGCGTTCAGCACGTACGGCGCGTTCGCCGAGGAGACGCTGGTCGATGCCGCTCGCCTGGTGCCGATCCCTGAAGGAATGGATTTCGTCACCGCCGCCTCGTTCCTCCTGACCTATGGCACCGCGCATCACGCGCTGTGCAACCGCGCCGATCCCAAGCCTGGCGAGACCTTGCTCGTGCTCGGCGCCGCGGGCGGCGTCGGCATCGCCGCGATCGAGATCGGAAAGGTGCTCGGCCTGCGGGTCATTGCCTGCGCTTCGAGCGAAGAGAAGCTCGCCGTGTGCCGCGAGCATGGCGCCGATGCGACGATCCAGTACGCGTCCGAGGACCTGCGCGAGCGAATCAAGGCGCTCACCGGCGGAGCGGGCGTCGACCTGATCTTCGACCCGGTCGGCGGCAGCTATGCCGAGGCCGCGCTGCGCTCCTCGAGCTGGCGTGCGCGCTTCCTGGTGATCGGTTTCGCCGGCGGCGAGATCCCGAAGATTCCGCTCAACCTGCCGCTTTTGATGGAGCGCTCGATCGTCGGCGTCTACTGGGGCGAGTGGACGCGCAGGACTCCCGCGGAATTCGCCGCTGCGGTGCGTGAGCTTGCCGCGTGGTTTCGCGAGGGCAAGCTCAAGCCGCATGTCAGCGCGACGTATCCGCTGGAGCGCGCAGCCGAGGCGATTCGCCTGCTCGCCGACCGCAAGGCGAAGGGGAAAGTCGTCGTCACGATCGGTTGAGCGAGCGTCAGGATGCGCTCGGCACCCCTTTCTGCCGGCGCAGGAAGAACTGCGTGCCAAGCATCGAGAGCACCGGCTCGTCGCGCTCATCGAGCACGTCCCAGCGCCAGCGGACGATGCCGCGGTCGGGACGCGACGACGACTCCCGCGCGTCGAGCACCTCGGCGCGAAACCGCAGCGCATCGCCGGGCCGGACCGGCTTGAGAAAACGGATCGCCTCGATCCCGGGCGAGCCGACGCACGAAGAGTCGTTCAGGTAGCCGTCGCACATCAGGCGCATCGCCACGCAGCCGGTCTGCCAGCCGCTTGCGATCAACCCGCCGTAGGGCGAAGCGCGGGCTGCTTCGTCGTCGGTGTGATAGCGCTGCGGATCCCAGTCGCGCGCGAAAGCGACGATCTCCTCCCGGGAGAGCGAGCGCGCGGGGCTCTCGTAGCTCCAGCCGGGGGTGAAGTCTTCGAAAAAATATCGGAAGGTCATCGCTGGTGGCAAAATTCGGCCGATCCAAAGGAGGTCCCTTGAGTTTCGCACTCGAAGTGAAATTGCGCATCAAGCCCGGGAATGTCGAAGACTTCATGGCGCGGCTCGCCGAGAACGCCAAAGGCGCGCGCGCCGAGCCCGGATGCCGCACGTTCGACGTATGCGTCGACCCCAACGACCGCACCAGCGTGATGCTCTACGAGATCTATGCCGACGAAAAAGCGTTCGAGGCGCACCAGCAGACGCCGCACTTCCAGAAGTACCTCGCCGAAGCCGTCCCGCTGCTTGCCGCGCGCGAGCGGCGGTTCTGGCGGCGCCTGACCTAGGCCCATCCGCAAGGCGTGAAGGAAACGAGGCAAGCCGGCGCGCGGGGCGCCGCCGGCGACGATTCTGCGTTCGCTAGCGGCCGGCGCCACACGATCCGCCGCCTGCGGCTTGCGCTCGCCGCCGCCGTGCTGGTGCCGGTGGCTGCATTTCTCGGCGTCTCGGCTTTCCTCTATCGCCAGTCGTTCGCCGCCGCCGAGCAGAACGCGGACGCGGCTGCGCGCATCGCGCAGCAGCACGTCTCGAACCTGCTCGGAACCAACCAGATGCTGCTTGCGCGCATGGTCGATCTCGCGGGCACGGCCGACGACGCAACGTTGCTGGAGCGCGGCCTTGAATTGCACGAGCGCCTGCAGCAGATGGCGCGCGAGCTGCCGCAGGTGCAGCTGCTGCTTATCAACGGCGCCGACTCGCGCCCGCTCGCGCTGAGCGCGGTCTATCCGCCGCCCCGCCACCTCGACTACACCGATCGCGAGTGGCACATCGCGCATCGCAACGCACGCGGGCCTTCGCTCTACATCACCGAACGGCTGACGAGCCGCGCCACCGGCGAGCCGTTCTTCGACATGAGCCTGCGGCGGAACCTGGCCGACGGCTCCTTCGGCGGCAGCGTGCACGCAAGCCTGCGGCCGGAGTACCTCACGGCTTTCTTCGGCCAGATCGCCGCAGCGGTGCCGGGCCTGCGCGTGCGGGTGCTGCGCTCCGATGGCCGGCTGCTCGCGCGCTTTCCGGGAACGCCGGCGGAGGGCGAAGCGCTCGCCCGGGCCGATCCGCTCTCGCGATCGATCGCCACCGGGCAGGAAGACGGACGCTACGAGGGCACCGTGGCCGGCGGCGAAGCGGTGATCGGAGCGTTTCGCAAGCTGCCCGCGTACCCGATCTACGTGAGCGCCTCGATCGCGCGCGCGCGTGTATTCGGCGACTGGGCGACGAACGTCGGATTGCTCGCCCTTTTCGTGCTTCCGATGACGCTTGCGCTCGGCTGGATCGGCGCCAATGCGTTGCGCCGCGGGCTCGAATCGATGAACCAGCTCGAGCGGGAAATCGCGCGTCGCCGGCAGGTCGAGAGCGCGCTTGCGCATGCGCAAAAGCTCGAAGCGATGGGACGCCTCACCGGCGGCATCGCGCACGACTTCAACAACGTCCTGATGGTCGTGTCGGCGAGCGCACATTTGCTGCGCAGGATCGTTGCCTCGGCGCCCGGGGCGACCCAGCAGCTCGACACGATCGATCGCGCCGTCACGTCGGCCGCACGGCTGACGCGGCAGCTGCTTGCTTTCTCCCGGCGCCAGGCGCTCGCACCGGCCCTCGTTTCCCTGCAGGAGCGACTGCCGGGGCTGCTCGAAGTGCTGCAACCGCTGCTGGGCAGCGGCGTGCAGATCGCGCTGGAAATCGCGCCCGACACGCGGCCGGTGTTCGTCGATGCTGCGGAGCTCGAGCTCGCCGTCATCAACGTCGCGATCAACGCCAAGGATGCGATGGAAAACGAGCGCGGCCGGCTGCACATTTCGACGCGCAATGCGACTTCGGCGCTGGCCGGGACGAGCGGCGACGCCGTCGTCATCGAGATGAGCGACACCGGTCGCGGCATCGATCCCGCGATCGCCGAGCGCGTGCTCGAGCCGTTCTTCACAACCAAGCCTGCCGGGCAAGGCAGCGGCCTCGGGCTTGCGCAGGTGCAGGCATTCTGCGAGAGCGCCGGCGGGCAGGTGCGCATCGCGCCACGCGAAGGCGGCGGCACTCGCGTTTCGCTGATTCTGGCGGCGGCCGAAGCGCACGCGGAGTCCGCAAGCGTCGTTCGCGAGCCGAGGCGCGACGCCTTCGGATCGCTCGATTGCGACATCCTGCTGGTCGAGGACAACGCAAGCGTCGCCAAGGCAACGCAGTCGCTGCTGCGAACGTTTGGTTGCAGGGTCCATCGCGTTGCAAGCACACACGCGGCCTTGCGCTCGCTCGAGGAGCAGCGCGCTGACGTGGTGCTGAGCGACGTGGAGATGCCCGGCGACGAAGACGGCATTGCGCTCGCGGCGCAGCTTGCCGGGCGCCGCCCGCCAGTGCCAGTGGTGCTCATCACCGGCTATGCATCGCGGCTCGATCAGGCGCGCGGGCAGGGATTCACGGTGCTTTCGAAGCCCTGCCCGCCCGAGGCGCTGCGCGAAGCGATCGCCAAGGCGCTCACACAAAAAAACTTGACGACGAGTAAATCAGGCAGCGAAAACTGCTGAAAAATGCCTGTGGGAGATCCGGCAGTGCTCGTTCTGTTGCCGCAATCCCGCGGCAAGGGGGATCTCACTTTCAGGGGGCTACAAACGTGAATACGTGGTCTGCGATGAACGTCAAGGGGATAGCGTCGTCTTTGAATCTGATTTCACGGAAACCGGCAATGCCGGAGGAGCGTCTGCCGTTCACGATCCGGGTTGCGACAAGCGAAGTGCAGTTGAGCAAAGCCGTGACCATTCGCCAGCTCGCCTACGGCAGGCACGTGCCGGCGCTTGGCGAGGCGTTGCGGCTGCCGGAGGCCAAGGATCGCGAGCCAGGTTGCGTGGTGCTGGTGGCGGAATCGAAACTGGACGGCGCGCCACTGGGCACGTTGCGAATCCAGTCGAACCGCTATCAGCCGCTGGCGATCGAGGGTTCGGTCGCGCTTCCCGACTGGCTTGCCGGCAACGTCCTCGCGGAGGCTACGCGGCTGGGCGTCGCGCAGGGCAGTCCGGGACGCGTCGTCAAGACGATGCTCTTCAAGGCGCTCTACTTGTATTGTCTCGACCGAGACATCGAATGGATGGTGATCGGCGCTCGACCGCCGCTCGATCGCATGTACGAGGGCCTGCTTTTCGCCGACGTGTTCCCCGGCAAGCCCTATTTTCCGCTCAAGCATGGGGGAAACATCCCACACCGCATTCTCGCGCTCGACATTGGGGCGGCAGATGCCCGCTGGCGGGCTGCGAAGCACCCGATGTACGATGTCTTCGTAAACACGCGCCACCCGGACATCGAGATCGGGGAGACAGAGAAAAAAATTGATTCTGCG
>DASUMM010000144.1:0-5567 GCA_036277655.1 Burkholderiales bacterium
TTCTGTCCGGCGGCGATCAGCCGCGCGGAGGGGAAGCGGACGCTGAACCGGCTGCCCCTTCCCGGCTCGCTCAGCACATCGATCACCGCCTGGTGGCGAGCGGCGACATGCTTCACGATCGAAAGCCCAAGCCCGGTGCCGCCGGTTTCGCGCGAGCGGCTGCGATCTATGCGATAGAAGCGCTCGGTGAGCCGCGGAATGTGCTCCGGCTCGATGCCGATGCCGGTGTCTTCCACCGAAAATTCGCCGCCCTGGCTGCTGGCGGACCAGTGCAGGCGCACCTGGCCTCCCTTCGGCGTGTAGCGCACGGCGTTCGTCACCAGGTTGAGAAAGGCGCTGGCGATCTCGCTCTCCGAGCCGACAAGATCGTGCGAACCATCGACGCTCAGCGTGATGACATGCCGGTGACCGGACAGCGCCTCGGCTTCGATGCGCAGGCGCTCCAGCAGCGGCCGCACCGCAATGCGCTGTGCCGAAGGTGGCGGCGGCGCGTGCTCGAGGGTCGAAAGCGTAAGCAGATCCTCGACCAGCCGCTTCATGCGCTCGGCCTGCGGCACCATGAGACCCACATAGTCGCGAACGCGCTCCGCGTCGAGCTTCAGGTCCTGGATCGTCTCCAGGAATCCGGCGAGCACGGTAAGCGGCGTGCGCAACTCATGCGAGACGTTCGCCACAAAGTCGCGCCGCATCGCTTCGACGCGCTCGGCTCCGGTGACATCCTGCGACAGCAGCAGGTGCTCCTCCTGGCCGAACGAAATGATCTGCAGCGACAGCGTCCGCGGACGCGTCCCTGAGTGCAGGCGGACCGGCTGCGCAAAGTCGCCGGCTTCGAGGTAATCGGCAAACTCCGGTTCGCGCACGAAGTTCGCCACCGGCTGGCCTCGATCGCGTCCCGGATCGAGATTGAGGTGATCGCGCGCAGCGTCGTTGCACCAGTCGAGGCGATACAGCGCGTCGAGTACCGCAACGCCGTAGGGCAGCGCCTGCAGACCTTTGCGGGTTCGCACAATCAGCCGCGCGAGTTCGCGACGCCGCATCAGCATGCCGCGGCGATGCCGGTGCAGCATGCTGAACACTTGCCCCCATGCCCCCGGCGCTTCCGGCGCATCGCCGAGCCGCGGCTGCGATGCCCAGCGCCGAAGTTTGCGGAACTCGCGCTGGTGGCGCCACCAGGCCCAGGCAAAGGCTGCCGCTACGAGGAGGAGCAGCGCGGAAAGCAAAGTCACCGGCCTGCCCTCATCCCACCTTGTTCGGCAGCCGCTCGCGCAGCGCGTAGCCGCTCCCGCGCACGGTTTCGATCAGCGCATCGTGCCCGCTTGGCGCAAGCGCCTTGCGCAGCCTTCGGATGTGCACGTCGACCGTTCGCTCGTCGAGGTAGACATGGTCGCCCCAGACCTCGTCCAGCAGTTGGCCGCGCATGAAGACGCGGTTCGGATGCGTGAGGAAGTAGTGCAGCAGCCGGAATTCGGTCGGTCCCAGCTTGAGCGTCTCGCCGTTCCCACTGACCAGGTGCGCAATCGGATCGAGACGCAGCCCGGCAATCTCGACCGGCGCATCGGTGAGCTGCGGCTTGCGCCGGCGCAACACCGCACGGATCCGCGCGACCAGCTCCTTGGTCGAGAACGGCTTGGTGATGTAGTCGTCGGCGCCGGATTCCAGTCCCGCAACCTTGTCGGGCTCCTCGGCCCGCGCAGTCAGAAAAATGATCGGCAGATCGCGCGTGCGCGCGTCCGCACGGAGCTTGCGGGCGAGCGCAAGGCCGCTACTGCCGGGGAGCATCCAGTCGAGGAGCACCAGGTCGGGCAGCGCGCCGCCCAGCAGCAACGTCGCCTCGGCGGCATTCTTCGCGCGCAGGGTTTCGTAGCCCGCATGGTCGAGATTGACTGCCACCAGCTCGAGGATCGCCGGCTCGTCCTCGACGATCAGGATCGACGCCATCGCGCGCGTCTAGTCTCCGAGCAATTTGCGCTCGATGTCGGTGAATGCGGTGTGCCGCACGTCAGTCCCCTTGACGATGTAGATCACCTGCTCGGCGACGTTCTTCGCATGATCGCCGATGCGCTCGATCGCCTTCGCCACCCACACGATGTCCAGGCCGGCGGAGATCGTGCGCGGATCCTCCATCATGTACGTGATGGCCTGGCGCAGCACGGCGCGAAACTCGGTGTCGACTTCCTTGTCGTCCTTCAGCACCTTGGCGGCGGTCACGGCATCCATCCGCGCGAACGCATCGAGCGCCTCGCGCAGCATCGTCACCGCTGCCTCGCAGGTATGGCGGATCGCCGGAAACCGGTTTGCGTAGGGATTCTGCTGCTCGGCAACGCGCTTCGCCATGCGGGCAATCTTCTTCGCCTCGTCGCCGATGCGCTCGATGTCGGTGACGATCTTGGCGATCGCCATCGTGAGACGCAGATCGCTCGCCGCCGGTTGCCGGCGCACCACGATGTGGTTGCAGGCGTTGTCGATCGACACCTCGTAGCCGTTGACGCGCGCATCGTCGGCGATCACCTGCTCGGCGAGCGTCGCGTCGCCGTTGAGGAAGGCGGCGAGCGCGCTATTGATCTGCGCTTCCACCAGCCCGCCCATCTGCAGCACGCGGGTGCGCGTGGTATCGAGATCGATCTCGAACTGCCGGGAAATGTGCTCGCTCGTCGCGCCCATGGAAGTCGCTCCTAGCCGAACCGGCCGGTGATGTAGTCCTCGGTCTGCTTGTTCTTCGGCTTGATGAACAGTTCGTCGGTTCGACCGAACTCGATCAGCTCGCCGAGGTACATGTACGCAGTGTAGTCCGACACGCGCGCCGCCTGCTGCATGTTGTGGGTGACGATCAGGATCGTCACGCGGCTCTTCAGGCTGGTGATCAGCTCCTCGATGCTCGCGGTGGCAATCGGGTCGAGGGCCGAAGTCGGCTCGTCGAACAGCAGGATTTCCGGGTCGGTCGCGAGCGCCCGCGCAATGCACAGCCGCTGCTGCTGTCCGCCCGACAGGTTGAACGCAAGATCGTTCAGGCGGTTTTTCACCTCCTCCCACAGCGCCGCATCCTTGAGCGCGGTCTCGACCTTGTCCTCGATCGAGCGCCGCGAGCGCTCGCCGCGCACGCGCAGGCCGTAGGCCACGTTCTCGAAGATCGACTTCGGGAACGGGTTCGGCTTCTGGAACACCATCGAGAGGCGCATGCGAACTTCGATCGGGTCGACGCCCGGCGCCAGCAGGTTCGTGTCGTCCGGATACAGGCGAATCTCGCCCTCGTACCGGTTGCCGGGATACAGGTCGTGCATGCGGTTGAAGCAGCGCAGGAACGTCGACTTGCCGCACCCCGAAGGACCGATCAGCGCCGTGACCCGATGCTCGTGGACTGCGAGATCCAGACGGTTGAGCGCGCGGAAGCTGCCGTAATAGAAGCTGAGAGCCTTGGACTCGGCCTTGAGCTGGAGCGGACGGCCTTGCGCCGCCGCCCTCGGGTCAAGCGCGTTGGAAACGGACAGCACGGCCATGGATCACCATTTGATGTTTTTTCGCAGCCGATAACGCAGCCAGATCGCCAGCCCGTTCATGGCGAGCGTCATCAGCACCAGGATGAGCCCGGCGGCGGCAGCGTTCTGATGAAACGCGGCCTCGGGCCGGGACGTCCAATTGAACATCTGGATCGGCATCACCGAGAACGGCGACAGGACCCAATCGAACGACAGGAAAGGCGCTTCGCCCTTCAGCGGCGCCGGCGGCAGGAACGCGATGAACGTCAGCGCACCGATCGTGATCACCGGCGCGGTTTCTCCAATCGCGCGCGCCATGCCGATGATGACCCCGGTGAGAATTCCCGCCGACGAATACGGCAGGATGTGGTCGCGGCACACCTGCCATTGCGTGCCGCCGAGGGCGTAGGCGCCTTCGCGAATCTCCCGCGGGATCGCGCGGACGGCTTCGCGCGTCGCGACGATCACCACCGGCAGGATCAACAGCGCAAGGGTCAGCCCGGCCGACAGGATCGACTGGCCGAATCCGAACTGATAGACGAAGAGGCCAAGCGCGAGCAGCCCATAGACAATCGAGGGAACGCCGGCGAGGTTGGTGATGTTGATCTCGATCACGTCGGTAACCCAGTTCTTCGGCGCGTATTCCTCCAGGTACAAGCCGGTGGCAACGCCAAGAGGAACGGCGAAAAACGCAGTCACCAGCATCACCAGGCACGAGCCGACCCAGGCAGAGAGAATCCCCGCCTGTCCCGGCCTGCGGGAGGGGAAGTTGGTGAAGAAGTCCCAGGAGAGGCGCGGCACGCCGTCGATCGCCATGTCGACAAAGAGCGCGGTGAACGTGAGCACGCCAACCATCAGCGAGGCGAGGCCGAACAGCGCGAATGCGTGGTCCCAGCGCTTGTGGCTGGCGATCAACTGCCGGATCGCGGCGACGTCCCTCGCGTACGCCACTCTAGTACGCCTCCCGGAACGACTTGCGCAGCACGTGGCCGGCGATGTTGCACGCAAGGGTGAAGAGCATCAGCGTCAGGCCGGCGGCAAAGATCGTCTGGTAGCCGAGCGAGCCGTGCGGCAGATCGCCGAGCGCCACCTGCACGATGAAGGCGGTGATGGTCGCCGCCGGCTCAAGCGGGTTGAAGGTGAGGTTCGGCTGCATTCCCGCCGCGACGGCGAGAATCATCGTCTCGCCGACGGCACGCGAGATGCCGAGGATGTACGCCGAGGCGATGCCGGAGAATGCCGCCGGCACGACGACCCTGACCGCGGTCTGGAAGCGGGTCGCGCCCATCGCGTAGGAGCCTTCACGCAGGCGCATCGGCACCGCGCGCATGGCGTCTTCGCTGATCGAAGCCACGTACGGGATGATCATGATGCCCATGACGATCCCGGCCGACAGCAGGTTGAATCCGGGCAGCTCCGGGTAGAACCACTGCAGGATCGGGGTGACGAAAAGCAGCGCAAAGTAGCCGTAGATGATGGTCGGCACGCCGCCGAGCAGTTCGAGGAACGGCTTCGCCACCTCGCGCAGCGAGAACGGCGCGAACTCCGAAAGGTAGATCGCGATCGTCGTGCCGAGGGGAATCGCGATCGCCAGCGCGACCGCGGAGCTGGTCAGCGTACCCGAGAGCAGGACCATGATCCCGAAGTGCGCGTCGTCGAAAAGCGGCGTCCACTGCGTGTCGGTGAGGAAGTCGAGCAGCGATACGTGCTGGAAGAACACCACCGACTCTTTCACCAGCACATACACGATGCCGATCGTGGTCAGCACTGACACCAGCGCCGCGCCGAACAGCACGAGCTCGATCAGCTTTTCGCGCAGGATGCGCGAGCGCCGATAGGCGAGTCGCGCCGACATTGCGGCCGGGGGAGGCGTGGTCGTGAAATCGCCGGGCACGGCGGACATTGGGGAAAATCCTATGCTAGCAACAAACCGCCCTCCGCAAGCTCCTGCGGCAGGCGGTCGAGTCGAGCAGCCTCGCTCACAGCTTCGCCTCGCGCTTGAGCAGCTCCTCGATCGTGACACCGACTTCCGCCACGCCGCCGAAGACGGTGCCCTTCTTGCCCTTGGTGACGTGCTCCCATGCAACGGAGTAC
>DASUMM010000145.1:0-2320 GCA_036277655.1 Burkholderiales bacterium
CTGCCCGTGGATCCTCACTTGGGACGATCACGAGGTGCTAAACGATTACGCCGACGATCGCCCGATCGACGGCCGCATGTCGAAGGAGGAGTTCCTCGCCCGCCGCGCCGCGGCCTACCGCGCCTACTACGAGCACATGCCGCTGCCGGAGCGCATGCGGCCGGACGGACCGAACATGCGCATCTACACGCAGCTCGGCTGGGGTGCGCTCGCGCGCTTCTTCGTGCTCGATGACCGCCAGTACCGCTCGTATCACGCCTGCCAGCCGCCGGGGCGGCGCGGCGCGGGCGGCGTGGATGTCGCCGAATGCACGCGGCTCGCGGCGCCGACGCGCTCGATCCTCGGACGCGCGCAGGAGCGCTGGCTCGAGGGTGCGCTCGCCGATTCGCGCGCGACCTGGAACGTGCTCGCGCAGCAGACGCGCATCGCGCAGATGGATGAGCTGCCGGGCCCGGGCCGGCGCGCCTGGACCGACAGCTGGGACGGCTACCCGGCGGCGCGCAAGCGCCTGCTCGATTTCCTGCACGAGCGGCGCATCGCGAACCCGGTGACGATCGGCGGCGACATCCATTCGTTCAACGTGAACGACCTCAAGCTCGACTTCGACGATCCGTCCTCGCCGACGGTTGCGAGCGAGTTCGTCGGCACGTCGATCACGTCGCAGGGGTGGGCGCAGGAGCGCTTCGACGCGATGCTTCCCGACAATCCTCACGTGAAGTTCGTCAACAGCCGCCACCGCGGCTACACGCGCGTCGAGGTGACGCCGAAGGAGATGCGGGTCGATCTACGGGCGATGGAGACGGTGCAGACGCGCGAGGCCGGCTGCAGCACGCTTGCGACCTACGTCGTCGAGAACGGCAAGCCCGGCGCGCAGCGGGCTTGACGGCGTTCCGTACAGTCCGTACAGTACTCCAATGGCTCGACCCACTCGCAAGGGCGCCGAGGAAGCGCGGAACCAGCTCCCTGCTCTGCTCGCGGACGCGCAGAGGGGCCGAACCACCATCATCACGCGGCACGGACGCTCCATTGCAGCGCTGGTGCCGCTGCGAACGCTCGCCAGCTCGTCCCAAAAGTCGCTGCTCCCGCTTGCCGGCTCGGGCAAGGGGCTCTGGGGCAAGGACAGCCGCCGCACGCTTCGCCGCCTGCGCGACGAATGGAGCAGCTAGACGCCGGCTCGCTGCCGGAAGGGGCGCTGCTGCTGGTGGATAGCGCTCCGCTCATCTATGTTCTCGAGCGCCATGCCGAACTGGCGCAACGATTCGTACCCTACTTCGAGCGGCATTCCAGAGGCGAGATCTCCTTTGCCGTAACGACCGTCACCATCGCCGAGGTCCTCACCGGCCCCCTGATGTCCGGTGATGAGGCGCTCGCAAAGCGCTATCGAGCCTTGCTCGAATCGTGGCAGGTGGTCGAGTTGACGCTGGAAATTGCTGAAAGCGCAGCTCGGTTGCGAGCGAGACTCAAGCTGAAACTGCCGGATGCAATCCAGGCAGCAAGCGCGCTCGCCATCCATGCGGACGCGCTGCTGACACATGACCGAGACCTGTCTCGAGTCACCGCGCTTCCGATCCTCCGCTGACACCTATCTGCATTTGAGATTTGCCGAGGCGTCCGCGATCGGCGCCGTGCACGACTGCTCGTTCACGCGCCGCGCTTCGTCGAGCGGCGGCATCGGCCGGTGCAGCGGCGAGTCGTAGCCGAACCAGAGCGAATCGGACGGACGCGCCTCCGAACCGTGCCACGCAGCCCCAACAATCCCGGCTGCGACCAGCGCGCCGATCCATGAGCCGGACGAAATCTGCAGCGACGAGCCGGGCACGCCCGAGTCCGCGCCGACATGCGTGCCGCCATGCGCGCAGGCACCGAGAATCGCGCCGACAAGCGCCCAGCCGAGCCTCAACCGGATTGCGCCCCACCCTCTCTTCATCGCCCGATTCTACGCAGCGCCCGCAGCGCGCTCCAGCCGGTCTCGCACCGCATCCCACGCAGGCTCATCGGGCGGCGCCTCGATCAGGATCGTGTCGCAGTGCGCACCATCGGCTTCGCGCAACGCGCCATAGAGCCGTTGCGCATAGCGTTCCGGCTCGCGCGGCATGCGCAACCAGTAGTCGACACGCTCATCGGGCTTGGAGAACGCGAGCACCGCGGCGCGCGCGCCCACCTTGGCGATCTCGGCGTCGAGCGCATGCGGCGGCACCAGCCGCGCCGGCGTGGAGGGCGAGTAATGGCGCTCGAGGCCGCCGGAATGACGAGGTGCGGACTCGTCGCGTAAGTCGACGCCCTCACCAAGCGCGTCTTCCAGCGCTTCGCGCGTGACGTG
>DASUMM010000146.1:0-2986 GCA_036277655.1 Burkholderiales bacterium
CGATGAAGATCTCGCGCAGCCCGGTATGCGCGATGTATCGCAACAGCGGACGCAGGATGGTGCGCCCGGCGAGGATCAGCAGCGTGATGAGGCCGATCGCCTTCGCGGCGGCGAGCCAGTCGAACGCGGCGGCGCCATCGGCGCGCGAAAGCAACCCGAGCGCAAGCAGCAGCGGAATGACCGCGATGTCCTGGAAGAGGAGCACCGAGAACGACGCCTGCCCGCCCGCGGTGTGCAGCAGGTTTCTCTCCTGCAGCGTCGCGAGGCCAATCGCGGTGGAAGACATCGCAAGTCCCATCGCGGCGGCAAACGCAACCGGCCACGCAACGCCGAGCAGGCGCCCGATCGCCGCCAGCACGAGGATGGTCGCGATCACCTGCGTTGCGCCCATGCCGAAGATCGGCCGCCGCAGCGCCCAGAGTCGCCGCGGCTCGAGCTCGAGGCCGACCAGAAAGAGGAGCAGCACCACGCCCAGCTCGGCGAAGTGCAGCACGGTCGCGGGATCGGGAATCAGTTGCAGTCCCCACGGCCCGATCGCCATGCCGGCGGCGACGAATCCAAGCACCGAGCCCAGACCGAGACGCCGGCAGAGCGGCACTGCGATGACGGCTGCGCCGAGATAGACGAGCGCCTGCTCGAGAAAGCCTGGGGACATGCGGATCGCTCCGAAGAAGAATTGCGCTGCGTGCAATAATCCATTGCATGCAAGAGGGGGTCAATGTCGAGAATTTCCGGCTCGGAATGCGCAGCCTCGCCGCTGCGGTCAGCATCGTCACCACGGCGCACTCCGGGCATCGATATGGAATGACTGCCACCGCAGTGTGCTCGGTCAGCGCCGATCCGCCGGCGCTGCTCGCGTGCCTGAACCAGGCGACGAGCACGCACGGCGCGCTGCTGAAAGCCGGCGTGTTTTGCGTCAACGTGCTGCGCGCCGAGGATGCGGAGCTTTCGACGGCGTTCGCCGGCGGCCAGTCGGGCGAGTCGCGCTTTCGCACGCGGGAATGGAACCGTCTTCCTACCGGTGCGCCGGCGCTAGTCGATGCGCTTGCGAGCTTCGACTGCCGCGTCGTGAAGACGATCGAGCATGGCACGCACACGATCTTCCTCGGCCAGGTGGAGCACATTCTTCTCGGCCGCAAGGGCAAACCGCTGCTCTATTCGGCCGGGCAGTACGCGAAGCTTGCTTCGCTCGCCCACGGCGAGCCGCTTCCCGAGGGGCTGGATTACTGGGGTGTCTGAGCCCGCGCAGCCGCCGCGCTCGCTCGGCGAACTTTTTCTCGGCTTTCTTTGGATCGGCGCGCGCGCCTTCGGCGGTGTGTTGCCGTGGGCGCATCGCACGCTGGTGGAAGAGCGCCGCTGGATGACGCAGGCCGACTTCGCCGAGATGATCGCGCTGTGCCAGTTCCTGCCCGGGCCGAACGTCGCCAATCTCTCGATCGTGCTCGGCCGGCGCTGGTTCGGGTTGACGGGCGCGATCGTCGGCTTCCTTGGATTGCTTGCGCTGCCGTTCGCATGGGTGCTGGGGCTGGCGATTCTGTATGCCGACTGGGCAGCGCACCCCGGCGTGCGCGCGGTGGTGAGCGGCGTTGGCGTGGCGGCGGCGGGGCTCTTCATCGGCACCGGGATCAAGCTCGCGCGTCCGATTGCGCGCAAGCCGGTGGCGATCCTGATCATTGCCGGCTGCTTTGTTGCCGCCGGCCTGCTGCGCGTGCCGCTTGCGATCGTGCTGCCGGCCGCCGCGTTGCTGGCGCTGCTCGCTGCGTATCGGGACGCGCTGTGACGCCCGTGCTGCTGTTTCTCTATTTCCTGCTGCTCTCGCTCCTTTCGGTCGGCGGAGTGAACACCGTGATTCCGGAGATGCAGCGGATCGTGGTCGAGACCGAAGGGTGGATCAGCGCTGCGGAATTCACGCAGTTGTTCGCGCTGTCGCAGGCCGCGCCCGGGCCGAACGTGCTGATCACGAGCCTCATCGGCTGGAAAGTCGCTGGCCTTGCCGGGGCGCTCATCGCGCTGGGCGGCTTCTGCCTGCCCGCGGGAGCGCTTGCCTACTGGGTGGGCGGCGTCTGGGAGCGCTTTCGCCATGCGCCGTGGCGCATTCGCATCCAGCGCGCGCTGGTGCCGGTGACGATCGGCCTGGTGTTCGCTGGCGGCTACGTGCTTGCGACGCCTGACGGAATCGATTGGCGCAATGCGCTGATCGCCGCGCTGAGCGCGACGGTGATTTGCACGACGCGCCTCAACCCGCTGTGGATCCTGAGCGGCGGCGCAATCGCGGGCTATCTCGCCTACGCCTGACGCTGGACGCGATCGATCTCGCGCGTGAGCTGCTCGTAGGTCCTAGCCACCGCGAACTGCGGGAACTCGGCGACGACATTGTCCGGGGGAGAGAAGAGAATTCCCGCATGCGCGGCGCCAAGCATCGCCGTGTCGTTGTAGGAGTCGCCGACCGCGATGGTGTGGAAGTTCAGGGACCGGAAAGCAAGAACCGATGCACGCTTGTGGTCCCGCATGCGCAGGCGGTAATCGCGCACCTTGCCGTCCTTGTCCGCGACCAGCTCGTGGCAGAAGAGGGTCGGGAATCCGAGCTGGCGCATCAGCGGCATCGCGAACTCGTAGTACGTGTCGGAGAGGATGACGACCTGCGTGCGGGCGCGCAGCGCGTTCAGAAACTCGTGTGCTCCTTCGAGCGGCCGCATCTGCGCGATCACGTTCTGGATGTCGCGCAGGCCGAGTTTGTGCTTCTCTAGCAGTGCGATGCGCATGCGCATCAGCTTGTCGTAGTCCGGCTCGTCGCGCGTCGTGCGGGAAAGCTCCGGGATGTTCGTCCGCCGGGAAAACTCGATCCAGATCTCCGGAACGAGCACTCCCTCCATGTCGAGACAGACGATTTGCACGCGCTTTCCCTTTCGAAAGCGCGGGATTCTAATCGAAGGGAGAGGGTGCCCTGCTATAATCTCCAGTTCGCGCCCGTAGCTCAGTTGGATAG
>DASUMM010000147.1:0-4546 GCA_036277655.1 Burkholderiales bacterium
CGGCTATCCGGTGCTGCACAACCATCCGGAGCTCGTCTCGAGGATGCTCGAAGCGCTCGAACGCGCTGCGGGCAAGGGGGCGGTGCGCGAGATTCCGGCAGTGACGGGGTCGGAGGACTTTGGCGCCTTCACTTCCGCCGCGCCGGGATTCTTCTGGTTCCTGACCGCCAGCCCCCATGCGGATCGCCCGGGCGCCCCCAACCATTCGCCGCTCTTCATGATCGACGAGAAGTATCTGCAAACGGGCGTCAAGGCGTTGGTACATGTCGCCCTCGAATACCTGCGAGCGGGAGGGTCCCGGTAACGGATGTGCGGACGCTACGTCAGCCCGGATCAATCCGCCATCGAGCGCGCATGGCGGCTGCGCCGGGAGAACCCGCTCTCCTTCGTGCGGCGCTTCAACGTCGCGCCGACCGATCCGGTGCCGCTGCTTGCGCTGGAAGATGGCGAGCTGACGCTCCATAGCGCACGCTGGGGTCTGATCCCCGGCTGGTGGCGCGAGGCAAAGCCACCCAGGCTTTCGTTCAACGCGCGAGTGGAAGAATCGGCGAGGAAGCCCATGTGGCGCGACGCGATGCGCTTCGGCCGCTGCCTCGTGCCCGCGGAGGGCTGGTACGAGTGGTGCACGTACGAGCAGGTAGACCCGGCGACCGGAGAGGTCGTGAAGACGAAGCAGCCGCACTACATCCGCCGGCGCGACGGACGCCTCGCATGCTTCGCCGGCCTCACTGTGCGGCGCCAGAGCGCCGAGCCCGCGCTCACCTGCGCAATCCTCACCGCGCCCTCGGCAGGATCGATCGCCGCGCTGCACGACCGCATGCCGATCGCCCTCGCCGAAGAGGCGCAGCAAGCATGGCTCGATGCGTCGATGAAAGACGCCGAGCGCGCAAGCGCGCTCGCGCGCGACGGCGCCCGGCCCGAGGAACTGATCCATTATCCAGTGCGAAAGCTGGTGAACAGCACTCGCAACGACGGGCCGGAACTGATCGAGCCGCTAGAATCCGCTGCATGAAGAAGATGAAGACGGTTCTGCCGCTTCTGCTCGCGGCATTCTTTCTCGCCTCGGCTCCCGCACTCGCTGCGGACGAGCCGAAGCAGGACGCGAAGAAGACGCAGAAGAAGAGCGAAGGCGACACCTTCGACCAGGACTCGGTGCTGCGCGAAGCGGAGAACTTCTTCGGTAAGAGCACCGAGGGCCTCGCGAAGGTGCTGGAGAAGGCATTCAAGGAGCAAGGACGGCCGAACGGCTACATTCGAGGCGAAGAAGCAAGCGGCGCGATCACCGTCGGCTTGCGTTATGGCAACGGCACGCTCGTGATGAAAGACGGCTCCACCCGCAAGGTGTGGTGGCAGGGACCGTCGATCGGGTTCGATTTCGGCGGCAACGTGGCGAAGGTCTTCGTGCTCGTCTATCACCTGCCGAAAGCGTCCGCGATCTTCCAGCGCTTTCCGGCCGTCGACGGCAGCCTCTATTACATCGGCGGCGTCGGCATCAATTACCAGCAGCGCGACCGAATCGTGCTGGCGCCGATCCGGCTCGGCGTGGGCCTGCGCGCGGGCGCAAGCATCGGCTATATGCACTACACGCCGAAGAAGACGCTGAATCCGTTCTAGCCGCCGGCTGCAGCCGGTGCGCCGCGCGCCGCTTCGCTGAGGATCCAGTCGCGAAAGGCGGCCACTTCCGGGCGGTCGCGCCGATCTCCGGGTGTCGCCACGTAGTATGCCGCCGTGAGCGGCAGGCGAAACGCGAAAGGCGCCACCAGGCGCCCGGAGGCGAGATCGAACGCCGCGATTTGCGGCATGCCGAGTGCAACGCCAAGGCCGTCCGCCGCCGCTTCGAGCGCGAGCACCGCGTGGTTGAAGCGCAGGCCGCGGGCGAGATCGACGTTCTCGACGCCCGCACCTTCGAGCCACACCTGCCATAGCGGCCGGCCATCGTCCGAGTCGATGTTGTCCTGAATCAGCACGTGTTCCCGTAGGTCCGCCGGCTCTCGCAGCGGCCGTTCGCCTTCCAGCAACCGCATCCCGCACATCGGCGTCACCGACACTTCCAGCAGCTTTTCGGTACGAAGCTCCGCATAGTTGCCGCCACCGAAGCGAATCGAAACGTCGGCGTTGCTCCATGCCTCCGGCGCGGCATCGGGCGAAGCGTCGATCAGGCGCGTGCTCGCGTGGATCTGCACGTCCAGACCAGGATGCGCGGCGGCGAAGCGATGCAGGCGGGGAGCTAGCCATTTCGTTGCGAATGTCGGTGCCGCTTCGACCGACAGCGTGCCCGGCGCATGCCCGCTCAGCAGTTGCGCCATCGCTTCCGCCAGCCGGTCGAACCCCTCGCGAAGTTTGGGCAGGCAGGAGCGCCCGGCGCGCGTCAATTCCAATCCGTTCGGCAGCCGCTTGAAGAGCTGCACCCCAAGCGATTCCTCGAGCGATTTCACCTGGTGGCTAATCGCTGCCGGCGTGACGTGGAGCTCATCGGCTGCACGCGAAAAGCTCTGCAGGCGCGCAGCCGCCTCGAACGCTCTGAGCGCATTCAACGGTGGCAGGCGCCTGGATGCTGGAGGCCTAGGATCCATAAGTCATGGGGTAAGGAAAACTCATTTGCCGCACCGCAACTCAACACCACCATGCAAGTCCTACTACCGTACCATATTGCAATGCACCATCCACGCCCTCAGATAGGACAGCATATGAAACATACCCATAAAGACCATAAGTCTGAGCTGCAAGACGTCTCGGTCCTGCTGGACCGGGTGCGTATGCCGGAATACGAGCGCATCCGCGTCCGGGCGCAACTGGAGCGCGCGCAGGCAATCGGAGAACTGATCCATCGTGCCACGAGCGCCGTACGATCGCTGATTCGCGCCGCGTCCGCACGCCTTACGCACCGCGCACGCGAACGCCTTACGCATCGCGCACGCGAACGGACCGCGTGACCTCCGGCGTGGTCGTGCAGCGGCTCACCGGTGCGCATGCGCCCGAGGTCGCGCTTCATCTGCTTCGCCTGCCTGAAGCAGACCGGCGCCTGCGCTTCGGCGCACCGATACGCGATTCGACGATCGAAGGCTATGCGCAGGGCATCGATTTCTCGCGCGACAAAGTGTTCGGCATCCTCGGCGCCGACCTCGAGCTGCTGGGCGTCGCTCACCTTGCGCTGGACCCCACCGGGCAGACCGCGGAGCTGGGATTGAGTGTCGATCGCGCCGCACGCGGCAAAGGCTACGGCTATGCGCTGCTGCAGCGCGCGGTCTTGCACGCCACGAACCTCGGCTATCGCGCGCTCTTCATGCACTGCCTCACCGAGAATCACGTCATGATGCATCTTGCTCGCAAGGCCGGGCTCACGCTGGTGGTGGAAGCCGGCGAAGCCGACGGACGGCTCGAGCTTCGCGAGCGGACGCAAGCGGGCGCGCTCCAGGAAGCGATCGAAGACCAGTTCGCGCTCGTCGACAGCCTTTTGAAGCAGCAATACGCCTGGCTCGGCAGAGCGAGGCACGGGCGCACCGAACAGGCAGCCTGAACGCGCTAGGCGCGGGCGCACTCCTCCGCGACACGCTCGCGGACGATGTCGGCAAGGCGCAAGGTTCCCGGCCCCGCGGCGTCGCGATCGGCGAACACGAGGTAAAGCTGGCCGAATCGCTCGCCTCCCTGCTCCAATGGCAGCGCCTTCAGCGTTCCATCCTTCAGCTCCGGACGGATCTTGTCTTCGGGAAGCCACGCGTAGCCGTAGCCGCGGCAAGCCGCGCCGATCGAGGTCGCCATGTGCGTCACGGTCCAGCGCTGCGAAGCTTCGATTTGCAGCGGCGTCGCGCGCCTCGTGCCGCTTTCGCGCACCACGAGCTGGCGGTGCGAGCGCAGGTCACGCATCGTCACCGGGCGCCCGAGCCTATGCAGCGGATGATCCGGATGGGCGACGAGCAGCATGCGGAGCCGCATCAGCGAATCGCCGGTGAATCCCTGCGGGATCGAGCTGAGGATCGCGAGGTCCACGCGCCCTTCGAGCAGCGCCTCGACCGTGCCGCTCATCACCGACTCGATCAGCTCGATGTGCGTCTGCGGGCTTTCCGCGCCAAATTCGTCGAGACATTTGAGCATCAGCCACATCGGGAATAGCACCTCCACCGCGAGCCCGATCTGGGGTTCCCATCCTGCAGAGAGCTTTCTCGCGGCGCGCTCGAGTCCCTGCGCCTCGTCGAGCAGCACCTTGGCGCGGCGGTACAGCGTCCTGCCGACCGGCGTCAGATCGGCCTTGCGGCCGCGGATCTCGAACGCTTTCACGCCAAGCAGCGATTCGAGCTTCTGCACGAGATACGTGAGCGACGATTGGCTCTTGCTGAGCGCTTGCGCTGCCTTCGCGTAGCTGCCGGCGTCTACTACTGCGACGAGCGCCCGCCATTGCTCGAGGCTGATCCTGGGGCTCGAACTCATATCCAATAATTCGATGGAAGTAAGCCAATAATTGCGCTTTTATATCGTCTACGTCAATAGTTTAATGACGTCACCCTTGTACCCGGAGACGTCATGACCAAGAAAACGCTGCTGCTACTGA
>DASUMM010000148.1:0-4005 GCA_036277655.1 Burkholderiales bacterium
TGCGCGGCGCGCGGCCTTACCGGCTTTCGCATGACCGATTGCATGTTCGGCGCGCTGGCGATGATGCTGCCGGACAAGGTGAAAGCGGCAGGCGACGGCGGCAACACCGGGGTCTCGATCGGCGGCTATTACGACGATCGCACGCCGTTCATCTATGTCGACTTCACGTGCGGCGCTTGGGGCGCGCGGCCGTGGGCGGATGGCCTCGATGGCAACTCGCACATGTTCGCCAACATGGCCTCGCATTCAGTCGAGATCACCGAAGCCGAAAATCCGATCCAGCTCCTCGCGTACGAGTTCGTGCCAGACAAGGCCGGGGCCGGCAAGTATCGCGGCGGCGTTCCGTTCCGGCGCGACTACCGGCTGCTCGAAGACGAAGCGACGCTGCAGGTGCGCTCCGACCGGCGCACGCATCGTCCGTTCGGTTTGTATGGCGGAAGCCCGGGTGGCCCCTCGGAGAATTACCTCAATCCGGACGGCGAGAACCGCCTGCTGCCATCGAAGCTGACGATGACGATGAAGAAGAACGACGTCTTCCGGCATGTGCTCGCCGGTGCCGGCGGCTGGGGCGACCCGCTCGAGCGCGATCCGGCCGCCGTGCTGCGCGACGTCAGGAACGAACTGCTTTCTCCCGCCCGGGCAGAGCGCGACTACGGCGTGGTCATCGACGTCGCGCGCTGGCAGGTGGATGCAGCCGCGACCACCCGCCGCCGCAGCGAGATCCGCGCGGCGCGCGGCTGGCGCGAGACACCGAAAGTGCAGCGCGACGACCCGCTTCCGCAAGCGCGCAAAGCCGCCTGAGCCATCGATGATTACTTATCGCGTCGGTGTCGACGTCGGCGGCACGTTCACCGATATCGTGCTGCTCGGCTCCGACGGCACCATCCACACCAAGAAGATTTCCTCGAGCGTGGAAAACTACGCCCGCGCGATCGTCGACGGCCTCGCCGAAGTGTTCCGCGAGACCGGCCTCGCCGGAAGCGCGATCGAAGAGATCCGGCACGGCACCACGGTCGCATCGAACGCAATCCTCGAGCACAAGGGCGCGCGCACAGGGCTCATCACGACGAAGGGTTTTCGAGACGTCCTCGAAATCCGCACGCTGCGCATGCCGCGCCTGTACGACATCGGCTGGACCAAGCCGCCGCCGCTGGTGGAGCGCTACCTGCGGCGGGTGGTCGACGAGCGGATCGATGCGCTGGGCAACGTGCAGCGGCCGCTCGAGCGCAAGGACGCCGAGCGTGCGGTGGATGCGTTGCTCGCCGAGAAAGTGGAAACGATCGCGGTGTGCCTGCTGCATTCGTACGCCAACCCTGCGCATGAGCTGGTGATCCGCGACATCATCCTGGCAAAGGCGCCGCGCCTTCCGTGCTCGATCTCGTGCGAGGTGCTGCCGGAGATCAAGGAGTACGAGCGCACCTCGACGACCGTGGTGAACGCCTATGTGATGCCGGTCGTCGCGCGTTACCTGCGGGCGTTGCGAAAAGGGCTCGACGAAGCGGGGATTCCCGCGCGCGTGCTGCTGATGCAATCAAACGGCGGCCTCACCACTGACACGGCGGCGGCCGAGCGGCCGATTCACGTCATCGAATCCGGCCCCGCTGGCGGCGTGATTGGCGCGCAGGCGCTCGCGCGCGCGAAGAGCCTCCCCAGGATCATTACGTTCGACATGGGCGGCACGACGGCCAAAGCATCGATCGTCGAGGACGGCGAAGTCACGCGCGCAGCCGAATATTCCGTCGGCGCCGGAATCATGATCGGCTCGCGCCTGCTGACCGGCGCCGGCTACATGCTGAAAGTGCCGGCGATCGACCTCGCGGAAGTAGGCGCCGGCGGCGGCTCGCACGTATGGATCGATCCGGGCGGCGCGCTGCAGGTGGGCCCGGAAAGCGCGGGCGCTTCGCCCGGACCGGTCTGCTACGCCAAGGGCGGCGAAACTCCCACCGTCACCGACGCCAATCTGCTGCTCGGCTACCTCAATCCCGAATATCTCGTCGGCGGTGCGGTGCCGCTCGATGCCGGCAAGGCACGCCGCGTCTTTGAGGAGCGCATCGCAAAGCCGCTCGGCATGACGGTGGAGCAGGCGGCGCACGGCGCGCACCTGATCGCCGCCTCCAACATGATTCGCGCGATCAAGGCGGTGTCGACCGAGCGCGGGCGCGATCCGCGCGACTTTGCCCTCTTTGCGTTCGGCGGCAACGGCCCGGTGTTCGCCTGCGGCATGGCCGAAGCGCTCGGGATCCGCCGCGTCGTGGTGCCGCCGTCTGCGGGCCTTTTTTCCTCGTTCGGGCTGCTCTACGCCGACGTGGAGCACCACTATTCGCGCACGCTTCGCAGGTTGCTGCGCAAGGCCGATTTGCACGAGGTCGGGCGAGCCTGGGATGCGCTCGCGAAGCAGGCGCTCGATCAACTCGCGGTGGAAGGCTTCGCCGGGGAGCGCGCGCGCCTGCGCCGCTCGGCGGCGTTGCACTATCAGGGCCAGACCTACGAACTGGCGGTGCCGATGCGCGATGGCCCGATGGACGAGAGCGCCGTCGCGTACCTCGAGGAGGCATTCGGCGCGGAACACGAGCGCACGTACGGACACCGCGCCGGCCCGGAGGAGCCGGTCGAGCTGGTCGCCATCCAGGTGATCGGCCAGGGCGTGCGCGAAGGACCGAGCGTTCCCGAGCGTGTGCGCTCGACACGCGCCGAGCCCGAGCCGCCGCCCCCTCGGCGCGCCTACTTCGGCTCGAGCGCCGGCTGGCTCGAAACCCCGGTGCTGCGGCGCTCGGACTTGTCCGCCGCACGGCGTGGACCGTTCATCATTGAAGAGTACGACGCCACGTGCGTGGTTGCGCCGGGGGCGAGCGCCGAGCTGGACGCCGGCGGCAACATCGTTATCACCATCGCGTAAACCCGAACGGCGGCGTACCGCGCGGTCGCATCCCGCCGTGCTTCAGGGCGTCAGATCGAGCGCCGGCACGATGCGATGAAACGGGATGTTGGCGAGCTCGTTCACGCGCTTGACGTCCTCCGCGCGATCGGCCGCGAACAGGCACATGCAGCAGCCCTCGTCGGGGACGAACGTGCTGCGAATGTAGCGCACCGGCGTCCCCTCGCCGCTCACGCGTTGCGAAGTCTCGATCGCCCGCTTCTGCGCCGCCGCCAGGGCATCCATCGGAATTCCCTTCAACGAGCGCTCGACCATGTAGACATTCATGACCGCCTCCTTCGGCATTGAGAGTCTTCACTGTAGGCGGGGCCGCGCCCGAAGGGAATCCAGCCGCGGTTATCGGTTGATAATTCTCGGTTGCGCGCCGCGCTTTAGAATTCCCGCGTGGAAATGCACCAGGTGCGCTACTTCCTCGCGCTCACCGAGCATGGCAGCTTCGCCCGCGCGGCCGAGGCGTGCCAAGTGTCGCAGCCGGCGCTCACTACCGGAATCCAGCGCCTGGAGCGCGAGATGGGCGGCCCGCTGTTTCACCGGGAAGGCAAGCGCCTGGTGCTTTCGCGGCTGGGCCAGATGGTGCGCCCGCACATCGAGCAGCTGCACGGCGAGAGCGAGACCGCGACGGCGATCGCACGCAATTTCCGGCTGCTGAAAGCAGCGCCGCTTGCGATCGGGATCATGCCGTCGATCGGACCGGGCCGCATCGCCGGCTTCCTCGATGCGTTCCGCAGACAGCACCCTTCGGTCGAGCTGGCAATGAGCGTCGCGCCGCTGCCGGCGCTGGCAAAGAGCCTCGAGAAGGGCGAGATCGATCTCGCGCTGCTGTCCGCGCCCGGCGGGCTTCCCGAAACGCTGCGCGGCGAGCGGGTCTACGACGAGCGCTACATGGTGGTGTTTCCCGTCGGACATCGCTTCGAGCGCTGCGCGGGCCTCACCCTCCAGGATGTAGGCGGCGAGGCCTACGTGGACCGGCTCGCCTGCGAGCTGCGCGAAACGGTAATGGCAGTATGCGCCGAGCGGCGCGTCGACCTCTACGCCAACTATCGTAGCGAGCGCGAGGACTGGATCGAGGC
>DASUMM010000149.1:0-2747 GCA_036277655.1 Burkholderiales bacterium
GAAGACGGTCAAGCCGGTCAAGATCCTGCGCAAGGATTCCGGCCGGACGGCGTCGCCGTCGAAGACCGCGCACGCGCTGGTCGCGACGAAGTCCGCTGCAAAGCACGTCCCGCCGGCGAAGGCGAAGACGTCGCACGCTGCGGCTGCGCATGCCCCGGCGCCCGCGAAAGGCGGCAAGGCTCACGTTGCCGCGCCGAAAGCGTCCGCGGTCGAGGCGCCCAACCCCGCCGCAGCGGCGCCCGCAATCGCCGGCAAGCCCGGCAAGAAGGGTCGGTCGCAGCAGGAGAAGATCGAGATCAAGCTGCCGGCAAGCACGCCGGAAGATCGCCAGTCGCAGCTCAAGCTGCTGATCGCGCGCGGCAAGGAACAGAGCTTCCTCACCTACGCCGAAGTCAACGACCACCTGCCGTCCGAGATCGTCGATCCGGAGCAGATCGAAGACATCGTGCAGATGATCAACGACATGGGCATCCCGGTGTACGAGAAGGCACCGGACGCCGAGTCGCTGCTGATGCGCGAGCCGGTCGTGGCCGACGAGGAGGCCGCGGAGGAAGCCGCGCAGGCGCTCGCCACGACGGTCGACGCGGAGTTCGGCCGCACGACGGATCCCGTGCGCATGTACATGCGCGAAATGGGCACCGTCGAACTGCTGACGCGTGAAGGCGAGATCGCGATTGCGAAGCGCATCGAGGAAGGCCTCGATTCCGTGCGTCGCGCGCTGTCGTCGTACCCGCCCACGTACGAGCTCATGATCCGGGCGTACGAGCCGCTCAAGAGCGGCCAGGGCCGCCTGATCGACATCATCGTGGGTTTCGTGGACCCGAACGCGCCCGACGTGATCGCCGAGCCGATCAACCCGAAGCTCGCGGCCAAGGTCGCGCCGGAGCCGGAGACCGACGAGGAAACCGAGGAAGGCTCCGAGGAGGAAGAGGCGCTCGAGACCGGGCCCGATCCGGAGGAGGCCGCGCGCCGCTTCGCGTCACTCGCGAAGTGCTTCGCACAGGTGACCCGGGCGATCGAGGAAAAGGGCACCCGCGACCCGAAGACGCTCAAGCTGCGCAGGAAGCTCGCCGACGAGTTCATGGAGCTCAAGCTCTCGCCCAAGATGTTCGACCAGCTGATCTGGCAGATCCGCGAACACCTGAACGAGATCCGCTCGATCGAGAAGGCCGTCATGCAGCGTTGCGTCCGCGACGCCGGCATGCCGCGCTCGGACTTCATCGAGACGTTCCCGCGCAACGAGACCAACCTCGGCTGGCTCGACAAGCACGTGCGCGCCAAGCGCAAGCACTCCGCCGCGCTCGCGAAGTACCGCGACGAGATCGAGGCCGAGCAGCTCAAGCTCGGCGAGATCGAGAAGCGCGCGCGCCTGTCGATCGCCGAGGTCAAGGAGATCAATCGCGAGATCGCCGTGGGCGAAGCGCAGGCCCGCCGCGCCAAGAAGGAAATGGTCGAGGCCAACCTGCGCCTCGTGATCTCGATCGCGAAGAAGTACACGAACCGCGGCCTGCAGTTCCTGGACCTGATCCAGGAAGGCAACATCGGCCTGATGAAGGCCGTGGACAAGTTCGAGTACCGCCGCGGCTACAAGTTCTCGACCTATGCGACGTGGTGGATCCGCCAGGCGATCACGCGTTCGATCGCCGACCAGGCGCGCACGATCCGCATCCCGGTCCACATGATCGAGACGATCAACAAGCTGAATCGGATCTCGCGCCAGATGCTCCAGGAAATGGGTCGCGAACCCACGCCCGAAGAGCTCGCGGTCCGGATGGAGATGCCCGAGGACAAGGTGCGCAAGGTCCTCAAGATCGCCAAGGAACCCATCTCGATGGAGACCCCGATCGGCGACGACGAGGATTCGCACCTGGGCGACTTCATCGAGGACACCTCGGTGGAATCGCCGATCGACTCGGCGACGACGGAGTCGCTGCGCGAGACGACGCACTCCGTGCTCGCCGGCCTGACGCCGCGCGAGGCCAAGGTGCTGCGCATGCGCTTCGGGATCGACATGACGACCGATCACACGCTCGAGGAAGTCGGCAAGCAATTCGACGTCACCCGCGAGCGCATCCGGCAGATCGAGGCCAAGGCGCTGCGCAAGCTCCGGCACCCGAGCCGCAGCGAGCAGTTGCGCAGCTTCCTCGAAGACTGAGCGACACGGCGTCCGCACGCGAAAGGCCCCGCAAGGGGCCTTTCTTTTTTTTGGACCCGACGATGTAGGCGGCGCCGACTGCGGGAAAGAAGTCCCGCTGTCAGGATCGAGGGCGCGAACGGCGCCATCGGCCGCGCAATCGCTGACGTGGATGCGTCGGTCGTCGTGCGACGCTTGCGGACATCGACCTTGCGGTCCGCCGGGACCGTGCAGCGCGGTCATCCGGTCGGCGTGTCGCCATGGACAGACAATGACTGCCGGAACGCCACGCGCGCCCTTCGGGTCGCAACAGGACACGCCCCACCAAGGAGGGTATCGCCATGCGGAAGACCACACTCGCCGCCGTCATTTCATCCGTTCTACTGGGCGCCGCCGCGGCGCACGCAAACCCGTCACAGGTCCCGGAGCCGCAACCCACCTCGCAGGAACCCGCGCAGAAGCCTGAGGCAGCCGCCACCGGCTCGGCCACCAGCGGTGGCAACGAGAGCGTGGGAGAGGTCCGCAGCAACGTCGACGAGAAATCCTCGAGCGGCTCGTATTACCCGTATTCGTCCGGAACCGTGGGTGACGATCCAGCGAAGCCGACGTCGAC
>DASUMM010000150.1:0-2839 GCA_036277655.1 Burkholderiales bacterium
GCATTCGATCGCCTTCCAGGCCCGGCGTTCGTGCGCGGCATGGTGCGCGCCTATGCGCGCGCCGTCGACCTCGACACGGCTCCGTTGCTCGCGCGCCTTGCGCCGGTTTCGAGCGAGCCGGTGGATTCGCTCGCTGTGTTCGTCAACCAGCCGGTGCCGATCACCGAGCGCTCGCAGCGTATGAACGCGCTGTACGGCGTCCTGTCGGTGGTCTTTGCGGTCATGATCGGCGTCGTGGCCTGGGAATGGTGGATGCAGAAGGCGGACGGCGAGCGGATGACGTTCGTGAAGCCGGCCCAGACGCTCCGAGCGCGCGAGCCGGCTGCGGTGACTGTCGCGGCAACGCAATTCCCCACCGCCGTCGCATCGGTGGCGGTGGAAACTGCGCCACAGTCCCCGGTTCGCGAGAGCGCGGAGCCGGTTCGTGAGAACACGCAGCCGGTTCGCGAGAGCACGCAGCCGGGTCGCGACAGCGCGACGCCGGCTCGCGAAAGCACGCCGGCTGGCGACGGCACACGTCGCATTGGCCTGCGCTTTGAGCGCGACGCGTGGGTGCAGATCAAGGCTGGCGATGGGCGCGTGCTGATCTCGGGCGTGAACGGAGCGGGCAGCGAGCGAACCGTCGAAGGCCGGCCGCCGTTCGCGGTGGTGATCGGAAACGCCCATCACGTGCGCCTGAACTACGAAGACAAGCCGGTCGATCTCGCGCCGCACCTGAGATCCGACGTTGCGCGCCTGACGCTCGAATGAGCGCTCGCGCGCGCAGGATCTCGACGCAGGTACGCGTCGGCGGCGTCGCCATCGGCGGCGGAGCGCCGATCGTCGTCCAGTCCATGACGAATACCGATACGGCAGATGCCGAAGCCACCGCGCGACAGATCGCCGAGCTGTGGCGCGCCGGATCGGAGCTGGTGCGGATCACCGTGAATACGCCCGAGGCGGCGGCGCAGGTGCCGCGCATCCGGGACCGTCTGGACGCGATGGGCTGCGGCGTGCCGCTGGTCGGCGACTTTCACTTCAACGGCCATCGCCTGCTGACGCAGACCCCGCAATGCGGCCAGGCGCTCGCCAAATTCCGCATCAATCCGGGCAACGTTGGCAAGGGCGCAAAGCGCGACGAGCAGTTCGCGACGCTGATCGAAGCCGCGCTGCGATGGCAAAAGCCGGTGCGCATCGGCGTCAACTGGGGTTCGCTCGATCCCGAGCTGCTCGCCCGGGTGATGGACGAGAACGCGCGGCGAGCCGAACCGCTCGAGGCACGCGAAGTCATGCGCGAAGCGCTGGTGCGCTCGGCGCTCGAATCGGCGGCGCAGGCAGAGGCGATCGGGCTCGCTGCCGATCACATCGTCATCTCCTGCAAGGTGAGCGGCGTGCAGGACCTGATCGCGGTGTATCGCGACCTCGCGGCGCGCTGCAGCTACGCGCTGCATCTGGGCCTCACCGAAGCCGGCATGGGATCCAAAGGCATCGTCGCCTCGAGCGCGGCGATGGCGGTGCTGCTGCAGGAGGGTATCGGCGACACGATTCGCGTATCGCTTACTCCGGAGCCTGGAGGCGATCGCACGCGCGAAGTGGTGGTCGCCCAGGAGCTGCTGCAGACGATGGGGCTGCGATCGTTCACGCCGCTCGTCACCGCGTGTCCGGGCTGCGGGCGTACCTCGAGCACCACGTTCCAGGAACTCGCCGAGCGCATCCAGGGCTACCTGCGCACCCAGATGCCGGCGTGGCGCGAGCAGTTTCCCGGCGTAGAGGAAATGCGCGTCGCCGTGATGGGTTGCGTGGTGAACGGGCCGGGAGAGTCGAAGCACGCCGATCTTGGCATCAGCCTGCCCGGAACCAACGAATTCCCGGTGGCGCCGGTGTACGTCGACGGGAAGAAAACGGTGACGCTCAAGGGCGAGCGCATTGCCGAGGAGTTCCAGGCGATCGTCGAAAGCTACGTGCGCGAGCGCTACGGGCGCGGCGTGGCGGGCGGCTCGCGCGATCGCACGTTCCGCATCCGGCCCGCGTGATGGCGAAGGTGCGGCCCGCGCTGCTCCGGGGTTTCGACCAGGAGTATCTCCCGGAAGAGCAGCTGCAGTTCCAGGCGCTCATCGACCTCATCCGGCGCAACTTCGAGCGCTACGGCTTCCTGCCGATCGAGACGCCGTCGGCCGAGCGCAGGGAAATCCTCACCGCCAAGGGCGGCGTGGAGAAGGAAATCTACGCGCTCACACGACTCGCGACTGCTGACGATGAAGACGAAGCTTCCGGCAAGGGTGCGCTGCGTTTCGACCTCACCGTGCCGCTCGCGCGCTACGTGGCGATGCGCGAGCGAGAGCTTGCATTCCCGTTTCGGCGCTATCAGATCCAGCGGGTGTGGCGCGGCGAGACGCCGCAGGCGCGCAAGGGCCGGTTCCGCGAGTTCTATCAGTGCGACATCGACATCATCAACCGCGAGCACCTGAGCTATCTCGCCGAGGCGGAGATCCCGAGCGTCATCTACAGCGTCTTCGACGAGATGGCGATCGGGGAATTCCGCATTCGCATCAACAACCGCAAGCTGCTGAAGGGATTGCTGGAAGGATTCGCGGTGCCCGAGGCGGGCGCAGCCGCGGTGCTGCGATCGCTCGACAAGGTCGAGAAGGAAGACCCGGCAAGGATATGCGCCGAGCTCGAAAGGGAAGGCATGCCGGCTGCAGAGTCGAGGCGGCTCTATCAGCTGGTCGCGACCGGGCGCACGAGCGCCGAGACGCTGGCAGCGCTGGAAGGACTCGGAATCGACAACGCGCAGTACCGCCAGGGGCGGAAGGAGCTGACCGACGTTGTCGGCGCGATCCGGCAGTTCGGCGTGCCGGAT
>DASUMM010000151.1:0-3979 GCA_036277655.1 Burkholderiales bacterium
GCGCCTGGAGGTGCGCGAGGTGCCGCTCGCGGCCGGCACGTACCATGCGGTGCTCGGCAGCGGCTTTCGTTTCGAGGAGTATCGCGCCAGGGTCCTGCGCGAGATCCGCGACCGCTATTACCGCATTCCGGCCGCGCTGCCCGTTCGCCGCTGCTATTTCTTCGAGCGTTACTTCGCGTCATGAGGAAACTGGGCGCGTACGTGGAATTGATGCGCCCGCTGCACTGGGTCAAGAATTCGTTCGTGCTCGCGGGAGTGATCTTCGGCCATGCGTGGGACGATCACGCGACGCTTGCGGCGGCCCTGGTCGTCACGCTGGCGTTCTGCCTGGCCTCCAGCGCCGCTTATGCCTTCAACGATTGCCTCGATGCGGCGCAGGATCGCGACCATCCGGACAAGCGGGATCGGCCGGTCGCGCGCGGCGCCGTGAGCGAACGCGAGGCGCAGGCGATTGCCGCTTTTCTCGCCGCCGCCTCGCTTGCGCTTGCGTTCACGATCGGTGCGGTCGCCGGCGCGATCGTCGCCGTCTACCTGGTGCTCAACCTCGGCTACACGCTGGGTCTCAAGCGCATGCCGGTGCTCGACGTGTTCGTCATTGCTTCCGGGTTCATGCTGCGGTTGCTCGCCGGCACCTCGGGCATCGGGGTAGAGCCGTCGCAATGGCTGCTGGCGTGCGGCTTCCTGTTGACGCTCTTCCTCGGCTTCGCCAAGCGGCGCGCGGAGCTTTCGCGCCTTGCGGAGGACGCGGCGCAGCACCGGGTGGTGCTGGAAGCGTACACGACCGTCTTTCTCGATCGGGCGATCCTCGTCTGCGCAACCGGAATGATCGTCTGCTACGCGCTCTATACCGTGTCGCCCGATACGGTGGCGCTGCACGGTACGGCGCATCTCGTGGTTACGCTGCCGTGGGTGCTGCTCGGCACGTTTCGCTACCTGTTCCGGCTGCACTTTCGCGGCGGCGGCGGCGATCCTGCGGTAGAAGTATTGCGCGATCCGATTCTCGCCTTCGCCGGCGTCGGATGGATCGGCACGGTCCTCTGGCTGATCTCGTAGTGCTTCGGCATAATGGGCCGCCATGGAAGAGCGGCCCGCGCAGCTAGCCCAGTTCGAGTATCTCGGTGACGCCACGCAGTTTTCCGCGCAGCTGCATGCGCTCATCCCGCGCTCGATCCTGCTGGAGAATTTCTCCGCCGCCGAGGTGCGGCTGCTCGCGCACTTCATGAGCGTGTATCGCGCCAATCCGGGCGCCGAGATCATCCGCGAGGGCGAGGGCGGCGACTTCATGCTGATGCTGATCGAGGGCAAGGTCGAGGTGCGCAAGCGCGACCGGCGCAACGCGCCGCAGCTGATCGCCGAGGTCGACTCCGGCAAGACGCTCGGCGAGATGTCGATGATCGACGGCGAGCCGCGATTCGCGACCTGCGTGGCGACCGAAAGCGCGCTTTTCGCCGTGCTCACGCGCGAGAACCTGGCGCGCATCATCGTCGAGCAGCCCATGCTCGGAGCGAAGATCCTAATGGAGCTCGTGCTGATGTTGTCGCAGCGCTTGCGCAGCACCGGCACGCGATTGCTCGAGGTGCTCGACCACGGCACCGGCTCGCCACAGGGTACCGTCGAGGCGGCGTAAGGCGGCGGCCCGCCGCGCGACCAAGCCGCGGCCCAGGGAGAGCCCGTGATGAAAAATCGCAAGCTCGTCGTCCTCGTGCTCCTCGCGCTTGCCGCCGGCGCGTTCTTCGCGCTCGGCGGCCACCGCTATCTCACGTTCGAGGCGATCAAGGAACAACAGGGCGCCATCCAGTCGTATTACGAGACGCATCCGTGGCAGACGGCGCTCGGGTTTTTCGTCGCCTACGTCGCGGTCACCGGGCTTTCGCTCCCTGGGGCCGCCGTGATGACGCTCGTGGCCGGCGCGATCTTCGGCCTCGTGTGGGGCACGCTCCTCGTCTCGTTCGCTTCTTCGATCGGCGCCACGCTCGCGTGCCTCGCCTCGCGCTTCCTGCTGCGCGACTGGGTGCAGCAGCGGTTCGGCCAGCAGCTGCGCACCGTGAACGAAGGCATCGCGCGCGAGGGCGGCTTCTATCTTTTCACGCTGCGGTTGATTCCGGCGATCCCGTTCTTCGTGATCAACCTCGCGATGGGCCTCACGCCGATCCCGATCCGCACGTTCTACTGGGTGAGCCAGGTGGGCATGCTCGCGGGCACGATCGTCTTCGTGAACGCCGGCACCCAGCTGGCGGCGATTTCGTCGCCGGCAGGCATTCTTTCGCCCGGCCTGGTCGGCGCGTTCGTGCTGCTCGGCATCTTTCCGCTGATCGCGAAAAGAATCGTCGATGCAGTCAAGGCAAGGCGCGTTTATGCGCGATGGGCGTCAGCAAAGCCGGCGGCGTTCGATCGCAACCTGGTGGTGATCGGCGCCGGCTCGGCCGGGCTGGTGTCGGCCTACATCGCAGCAGCGGTGAAGGCGAAGGTGACGCTCGTCGAGAAGCACCGCATGGGCGGGGATTACCTGAACACCGGCTGCGTGCCCTCCAAAGCGCTGATCCGGACTGCGCGCGTGCTCTCGATGATCCGGCGCGCAAAGGAGTTCGGCCTCCGCTCGGCCAGTGCGGAGTTCGATTTCGCCGAAGTGATGGAGCGCGTGCAGCGCGTGGTGAAAACCATCGAGCCGCACGATTCGCTCGAGCGTTACCGCAGCCTCGGCGTCGAATGCCTGGAGGGCGAAGCGAAGATCGTTTCGCCGTGGGAAGTCGAAGTGAAGCTGAAGGCAGGCGAAGTCCAACGCCTCACTACGCGCTCGATCGTGATTGCGGCCGGCGCGCGGCCGTTCGTGCCGCCGATTCCGGGCATCGAGAAGATGGACTGCCTCACCTCCGACTCGATCTGGGCGTTGCGCGAGCTTCCCGCGCGCCTTGTCGTGCTCGGCGGCGGGCCGATCGGATCGGAGCTTGCGCAGGCGTTTGCCCGCCTCGGCTCGAAAGTGACGCAGGTGGAAATGCTCGACCGGTTGCTGCCCAGGGAAGATCCGGAATTCTCGGCGATGGTGGCGGAGCGCTTCCAGATGGAAGGCGTCGAGGTGCGCACCGGTCACAAGGCGAAGCAGTTTGTTCTCGAAAACGGCAGCAAAGTGCTGATTTGCGAGCACCAGGGGAAGGAGCAGCGCATCGAGTTCGACGCGCTGCTTTGCGCCGTCGGGCGCATCGCGAACACCACCGGCTACGGGCTGGAAGAGCTCGGCATCCCGCTCGCCAAGGCTCGCACCGTGGAGACCAATGAATACCTGCAGACGACGTATCCGAACATCTACGCCTGCGGCGACGTGGCAGGTCCTTACCAGTTCACGCACACTGCGTCGCACCAGGCGTGGTATGCGTCAGTGAACGCGCTCTTCGGCGTCTTTCGCAAGTTTCGCGCCGACTACTCCGTGATTCCGTGGGCGACGTTCACCGATCCGGAGGTGGCACGGGTTGGCCTGAACGAGCTCGAGGCGAAGGAGCGGAACATTCCCTATGAAGTCACTGTTTACGGGATTGACGACCTCGATCGCGCAATTGCCGACGAGGAAGCGCATGGAATGGTCAAGGTACTCACGGTGCCGGGCAAGGACCGGATTCTCGGCGTGACGATCGCGGGCGAGCATGCCGGCGACCTGATCGCCGAGTTTGTCGCCGCGATGCGGCACGGATTCGGCCTGAACAGGATTCTTGGCACGATCCACATCTATCCGACGCTTGCCGAAGCGAACAAGTACGCAGCAGGGAACTGGAAAAAGGCGCATGTGCAGCCCTGGCAGATTGCGATGGTGGAGAAGTGGAATGCTTGGAGGAGGGGGAAAGGCAACAACACTGAGGTGGAGCCGGCGCTCGATGGACGCGCGATCTCCAAATAGGCCTTCCATGGTCTCGCGATTTTTGCGCGCTGTTGCCTTTGCGCAAAAACCGCGAGATCGGGGAACTTCAAATGCGCGCCGACGCTTGCTCGG
>DASUMM010000152.1:0-4737 GCA_036277655.1 Burkholderiales bacterium
TGGTGGGCATCCCGAGCCTCGTCTACGAATGGCGGCGGCGCCGCAAGACTAAACCGGCGGAGTCGTGCTCCACCGCATCCAGCTAGCCGGGCAGTGGCTGTTCCTGCGCATCGAGGGGCTCTTCAACCTCGCGTTCGGCCGGCAGCAGAATCCGCTGTACTACCTCGGAGCGATCTCCTACTTCCTGATGTGGCTCGTGGTCGGGAGCGGGCTCTATCTTTACGTGTTCTTCCAGACGAGCGTGGTGCAGGCCTACGCGTCGGTCGAATCCCTGACGCACGGCCAGCCGTATGCCGGCGGCGTGCTGCGCAGCGTCCATCGCTACGCCTCCGACGGCGTCGTGCTGACGATGCTGCTGCACCTCGCGCGCCACTGGACGTTCGATCGGCATCGCGGTTTTCGCTGGTTCTCCTGGCAGACCGGCCTCGCGCTCCTCGCGCTCGTCTACGCCGCCGGCATCAACGGCTATATGCTGCCCTGGGACCGCATGGCGCAGTTCGTCACGATCGCCACCGCCGAGTGGCTCGACTGGCTGCCGATGTTCCGCGGCATCCTGGTGCGGAACTTTCTCTCCCCCGAGTCGGTGAACGACCGGATGTTCTCGCTCTTTTCGTTCCTGCACATCGGCATCCCGCTCGCGGTGCTCGCGCTCCTCTGGGTGCACACCCAGCGCGTGCCGCTCGCGAAGACCTTTCCGCCGCGCACGATCGCGGCGACGCTCACGGTCGCACTGGTTGCGCTTTCGCTCGCGCGGCCGGTGACGAGCCAGGGCGAAGCGAATCTCGCGCTCGCCGTCACCGAGATCGAGTTCGACTGGTTCCTGCTGCCGGTGTATGCGCTCCTTTACCGGTGGTCGCCCGGCGCCGTCTGGGGGCTCGCCGCGGGCGCGGCGCTCGTCATGGTGCTGCTCCCCTGGCTGCCGCCGCGCCGGCGCAGCGCACCGCGGGACGGCTATCACCTCTTCGTGCACCCGGACAATCGCATCCTCACCGTGCGCGACGGCGAGACCGTGCTCGATGCGGGCCTCCGCCAGGGCGTGCCGCTGCCGTTCGACTGCCGCAACGGCGGCTGCGGCGAATGCAAGGCGACGCTGCTGCATGGGACGGTCGAGCACCGCGCGTACCAGCCGGAGGCGCTGAGCGAGGCCGAGCGTGCAGCGGGCAAGGTATTGCTTTGCTGCGCCGTGCCGAGCGCCGACCTCGAGATCGAGTACGTGCCGACGTCGGCACCGGGCGGAATCCGGGTGCGCGAATGGGGCGCCACGGTCGAGGCGATGGAGAAGCTCTCGCACGACGTGATGCGCGTGATGCTGAAACTGGAAGGCGACGAGGAGATCGAGTTCTACGCCGGCCAGTACATCAACATCCTGCTCGAGGGCGGTGCGAAGCGCTCGTTCTCGTTTGCCACGCCGCCGCCCGCCGGCAACCGGATCGAGCTGCACATTCGCCTCATTCCGGGCGGACGCTTCACGTCGCATGTGTTCGAGCGCATGAAACCGGGCGACCGGCTGCGTTTCGAAGGGCCGCTCGGCTCGTTCTTCCTGCGCGAGGATTCGGAGAAGCCGATCCTCTTCGTCGCCGGCTCGACCGGCTTCGCGCCGGTGAAAAGCATGCTCGAGTACGCGTTTCGCCGCGGCATCCAGCGCCGCATGCTGCTTTACTGGGGCGTACGGCGGCTGCGCGACCTGTACCTCGCGGAGCTGCCGCGCCAGTGGCAAGAGGAGCATGACAATTTCCGCTTCGTGCCGGTGCTCTCGGAGGCTGCGCCCGAGGACCACTGGGACGGCCGTACCGGCCTCGTGCACGAGGCGATCCTCGCCGATTTTCCCGATCTTGCGAGCTACCAGGTCTACGCCTGCGGCTCGGCTGGAATGGTGCAGGCGGCGTATCCCGCGTTCGCCGACCACGGGTTGAAGCCGGACGATTGCTTCTCCGATGCATTTCGCCTGCCGCCGCGCGTGACGAGTGTAGAGACCGACGTCGTGAAGCTGGGAGGCACCGCGTGAGCACCGTGCTCCGTATCCTCGCGCAGGCGCTCGCCTACGTGCCGCTGATGGCGCTGATCGGCTACTTCTCTTCGTACCCGCGCTATCGGCCGATCCCCGAGGGAGAGGCACTGGTGCGCGTTTCCTTCGTGCATGCCGCCGAGCGCAAGCACGCCTGCCGGCAGCGCAGCGCCGAGGAGCTTGCGAAGCTCGCGCCGAACATGCGCGCCGCGGAGGATTGCCCGCGCGAGCGCGCCGATGTCACCGTCGAGATCGATTTCGACGGACAACCGGTGCTGCGCCGCACGCTTGCGCCCTCCGGACTGAAGCGCGATGGCAATGCCACCGTATACCATCGGTTCGCGGTCCCCGCGGGCAGCCATCGGGTCGCGGCGCGGCTGCGCGATCGTCCGCACGGGGATTTCAACTACGTGCGCGAGACGACGCTGGAACTCAAAGCCGGCGCCGCGCTGGTGATCGACTTTTCGGCGGAACAAGGTGGCTTCCTCTTTCGCGGCTGACGCGGCATTCGTGCGTGCCGAGCGGCTGCTCGACCGCGCGTTCAGCGCGCGCGCGAACCCGCTGCGCCATCTCGGCGCGCTCGGTTTCCTCGCCTTCTGGATCCTCGCCGCGAGCGGCATCGTGCTCTACATCCGCTTTGACACCTCGGCGGCCGGCGCCTACCGGTCGATCGAAGACCTCGAATGGTGGTTCGGCGGCGTGCTGCGCAGCGTGCACCGGTATGCGGCGGATGCGTTCGTCGTCGTCGTCGCGCTGCACCTGGTGCGCGAGTGGAGCGCGGGCCGCTTTCGCGCGTTTCGCGCCTTCTCGTGGATTTCGGGGCTCGTCGCGCTCGTGCTGCTCTACGCCTCGGGCATCCTCGGCTACTGGCTGGTGTGGGACGTCCGCTCGCAGTTCTCTGCGCTCTCCACTGCCGAGTGGTTCGACGCCTTGCCCTTCCTCGGCGGCACGGTCGCGCGCAACTTCCTGGCCAGCGAGGCGGTCGTCGATCGCCTCTTCTCACTCTTCGTCTTCCTGCACCTGGGGCTGCCGCTTGCGCTGCTTGCCGCCATGTGGGTGCACGTGCAGCGCATCGGACAGCCGCGCACCGGCGTTGCCGGATCACTGCGAATCGGATTCCTCGTCGCGTTGCTTGCGCTTGCGCTCGCGCTGCCGGCGACTTCGCTCGCGCGCTGGGAAGCGCATGCGATCCAGGGTGCGCTCGACCTCGACTGGTTCCTGCTCTTCCTGCATCCGCTGATGCAGGCGACTTCGCCGCAAGGGCTCTGGTGGCTCGCGGGCGGGGCGACGCTTTTTCTCGTCGCGCTGCCCTGGCTTGGCGGTGCTGCACGCGGCGTTGCCGCACGAGTCGATCCCGCCAACTGCAACGGCTGCGGCCGCTGCGTCGCCGACTGCCCGTATCAGGCAGTGGTGCTCGGTGCGACTGGCAAAGCAGAGGTGTTTCCCGAGCGATGCGCGGCCTGCGGCATCTGCGCAGGCGCCTGCCCTTCTTCCACGCCATTCCGCAGCGTGCGAGAGCTCGTCTCGGGAATCGACCTGCCGGACGAGACCGTGCACCAGCTGAGACGCAAGCTCGACGCGCTGCTCGCTTCGGGCACAAGCGAAGTGACGTTCCGCTGCCGCGAGGCCGGCTCCGCGCCGGGCGCGATCGATTTGCGTTGCGTCGCGATGCTGCCGCCCTCCTTCATCGAATACGCGCTGCGGCGCGGCGCAAAGCGCGTGCGCGCCTGCGCTTGTGCCGAGCGCGAGTGTGCATGGCGCCTGGGCGAGGAGATCGCCGCCGCCCGTTTTGCCGGCGCGCGCGCGCCGCACCTGCGCGCCACGGTTTCCTTCCGGAAGGATCGCAATGAATACTCGTTCGCTCTTCGCTGACGCGCTGCCCGCCGCCGCGACGCCGGCGCGCTACGCGCTGGCCGTTCCTGCCGATGCGCGCCGCTCGCTTGCGATCGGCTGGTTCTCCCTTGCGCTTGCATCGCTCATCGGCTCGGGAGCGTTCGCAATCCTGCTCGTACTTGCGCGCGCGCCGTACCTGAAGGAGCTGTTTCCGGTCGCCGATTTCTTTCGCGTTGCGCTCGTGGTGCACGTCGACCTGTCGGTGCTCGTCTGGTTCGCTTCTTTCGGCGGACTGTTGTGGAGCCTGAACGGCAGCGCGCGTTTCCTCCCGGCGGGCTGGGCGGGCCTGGGCATCGCGGGCGCCGGGGTGCTCGGACTTTGCGCCGCGCCTTTCCTGCAGGCCGGGCGCCCGGTGATGAGCAACTACGTCCCGGTCGTCGACAGTCCGCTTTTTCTCGGCAGCCTGATCGTGCTGGCGATCGGCTGCGCGGTACTGATCGCGCGCGCGATGTGGACCGCGCCACGCGTCGGTGCACGCCTCGATGGCGCGGGGGCACTGCGCTTCGGATTGAGCAGCGCGCTCGTTTCGGCGGCCATCGCGCTGATCGCCTTTGCGTGGTCGTGGCTGCAATTGCCGACGTCGCTCGATGGCAAGGCCTACTACGAAATGCTGTTCTGGGGCGGCGGGCACGTGCTGCAGTTCACCTGGACGCTGCTGATGTTCGTCGCGTGGCTGTGGCTTGCGGAAGCGTCCGGTGCGCCGGCGCACCTGTCGCCGAGGGTCGTGCTGCTGCTCTTCGGGATCGGCCTCGTTTCGGTTTTTGCGACGCCGGTGCTCTACCTGATGCACGACGTCCTCTCGGTCGAGCACTATCGGATGCAGACGTGGCTGATGCGCA
>DASUMM010000153.1:0-3426 GCA_036277655.1 Burkholderiales bacterium
TGCGGCCCCACTTGTTCGGGATCATCGATTTCGTTGCGATCGCCTGCGAAAGCAGGAAGTTCGCCGTCATGTTGAGCGCGACCAGCTTGTCCCACGCTTCGAGCGGATGGTTCTCCGCAGGCGCCGCCCACACGGCGCCCGCGTTGTTCACCAGGATGTCGACCTTGCCGTAGCGGCCAAGGATCGCTTCGGCAAGCGGTGCGACCTGCTCGCGCTTGCCAAGATCGCACTTCCACGCGCTCGCCTCGATCCCCATCTTCGCGAGGCGCGCGACCGCCGCGTCGAGCTCTTCCTGCTTGCGCGCGGTGAGCGCGACCTTCGCACCCATTTCGCCTAGCGCTTCGGCGATCTGCAGGCCGAGCCCGCGCGAGCCGCCGGTGACGATTGCATTGCGGCCGGAAAGATCGAGCAGCTGTTTCGTGTTCATCGGGGGTCTTCCGGGAAAAGGCGGTGCTAGTATAGCCGCGGCATGTCGGTCCCAGTAACGCTCCGCTGTTCACCGCAAGAATCGGAGGCTGAATGATTACCGGAGTGCATCACTGGCCCGCGCAGGAACGGGTGATCTACGGCAAGCCGGCGGCCGAGGCGCTGATGGACGAAGTTGCACGCGCCGGCGCAAAGCACGTGTTCGTCACGACGACACGCTCGATCACGAACGGCGCACTCGTGGCACGCGTGATCGAAGCACTGGGGAATCGTTTCTCAGGCAAATTCGACGCGATCGCGGCGCACAGCCCGCGCGAAGGCGTTTTGGCCGGCGCCGATGCGATCCGCGCGTCGGGCGCCGATCTTGTCGTAGCCGTCGGCGGCGGATCGGTGATCGATGCGACGAAGGTGATGTTGATTGCAATCTGGCGCGGCGTGAAGACGGTGGAGGAGCTTTCCTCGCACGCGGGAGTGCGCGGCGGTCCCGGGCCCTCGATGAGCGACTGGACGAGCGATCCGCAGTCGCTGCGCATGATCGCGATCCCCACCACGCTTTCGGCCGCGGAGTTCTATTCCGGCGCCGGAGTGACCGACGTGCAGCGGCGCGTGAAGCAACCGTACCTGCACCCGCTCGCGGTGCCGAAGGCGGTGATTCTCGACCCCGCCGCTACGCTCGAGACGCCGCTCGATCTGATGCTTTCCACGGGCATTCGCTCGGTCGACCACGCGGTCGAAGGCTGGTGCTCGGTGCGAAGTACGCCGCTCGCCGACACGTCCAATCATGAAGCGATGCGGCTTCTGGCTACGGCGTTGCCGGCAATCCGGCGCGACCCGGCGGACCTGGAAGCGCGCGCGATTGCGCAACATGCGACCTGGCTTTCGCGCATCGGCACGATGGCGGGCGTGCCGCATGGTGCGAGCCATGGTATCGGCTACCTGCTCGGCGGCGGCCGCGGCGTCCCGCACGGGGTCACATCCTGCATTGCGCTCCCGGCGGTGATGACGTGGAACGCGCAGGCGAACGCTGTGCGGCAAGCCGCGGTGAGCGAAGCATTCGGCGCTCCTGGCGAGCCGGCGGGAGAAGTCTTGCGTCGCTTCATCACCGACCTTGGACAGCCGACGCGCCTGCGGGAGGTCAACATCGCGCGCGAGGAGTTGCCGGCGATCGCGGCGAGCTGGGATGGCAGCGGGCCGATCGCGACCAATCCGCGCCCGGTCGCAGGCAAGCACGACCTGCTCGAGATCCTCGAGCTCGCCTACTGAAGGCGAGCCGAGCGCGCCTAGCCTTTCAACTGCAGCGACTTGTACTCGAGAAATTCCTCCAGGCCGTAGACGCCGGCTTCGCGGCCGTGTCCGGACTGCTTGAAGCCGCCGAATGGCGCGTTCATGTTGAACGCGCCGCCGTTGACGTCGACCTGTCCGGCGCGGATGCGGCGCGCCACCTTCTGTGCATGCGCTTCGTCCTTTGACCACACTGCACCCGCGAGACCGTAGATCGTGTCGTTCGCGATGCGTACGGCGTCCTCTTCATCCTTGTAAGGGATAATGGAAAGCACCGGCCCGAAGATCTCCTCCTGCTCGATCGTCGACCCCGGCTTCACTTTGCCGAACACGGTCGGCTGCACGTAGTAGCCGCCGGCCGGCACGCCCTGGGGCGGCTCGACGCCCCCCGTCAGCAGCTCGGCGCCTTCGGAGATGCCCTTCTGGATGTAGCCGCGCACGCGCTCGAGTTGCGCGGCGGAGGCGAGCGGCCCGAGTTTCGTTGTATCGGCGAGCGGGTCGCCGGGCGTGAATCCCTTGGCTACTTCGGCAGCGATTCTGGCCGCCTCGTCGTATTTCGACTGCGGCACCAGCATTCGGGTGAGCGCCGTGCAGGTCTGCCCGGAATTCAGGTAGCACATGTTGACCGTGCTCTTCACTGCGGTCGGCAGGTCGGCGTCTTCGAGGATCACGGATGCGCTCTTGCCGCCGAGTTCGAGCGCGACGCGCTTCACGCTTTGCGCCGCAAGTTCCGAGATTCGCTTGCCGGCACGCGTCGACCCGGTAAACGAGATCATGTCGACCTGCGGATGCTTAACGAGCGCCTCGCCGGCCTTCGGGCCGAAGCCCGTGACCAGGTTGAAGACCCCTTTCGGCAGGCCGGCGGCGTCGATGACCTCGGCGAGGATGAAAGCATTGAACGGAGCGACCTCGGAGGGCTTCAGGACCACGGTACATCCGGCGGCAAGGGCCGGCGCCACCTTGAGCGCGATCTGGTTGAGCGGATAGTTCCACGGCGTGATCGCGCCGACCACGCCGACCGGCTCGCGCACGACCAGCGAATTGCCGACGCGCTGCTCGAACTGGAATTCCTTTGCGAGCCGGCCATAGTTCGCGAAGCCGGCAATCGGCAATCCCGCCTGGATGCGCGAGGAAAGCTTCACCGGCATGCCCACTTCCTGCGAGATCGTCTTCGCGATCTCGTCGGCGCGCGACTTGAGGCCGTCGGAAATCTTTTGCAGATACTCTGCTCGCTTTTCCACCGGCGTCGCCGCCCAGCTCTCGAAGGCGGCGCGCGCAGCGGCAACTGCGGTGTCGACGTCGCGCTCGGTGCCTGCCGGCACTTTGCCCATTACGCTTCCATCGCCAGTGCGGTGAACTTCGATCGTCTCGTTGGAGGAGGGCGCGACCCATTGGCCGCCGATGTAGAACTTGTCGCGCAGAATCATCGGAAATGTCCTTGGCAAATCAGGGGAGAACGCTACTCTACCGCTTGCCGGTGCGGCGCCGCAACGAGGATTTCGTCACGCCTGCGCTTGACAGATGCGCCGCCTTTATGTCGAAATGTTTAGACATATCAACCTGACCGACGCGCCATGAAACGCAACTACATGCGCTCCATTCCGAAGGAGTGGCGCGCCCTGGCCAAGGTGTTCGTGGCGCTCGGCGACGAGCACCGCCAGCGCATCCTGCTTACGTTCGACAAGGGTGAGCGCCTGACCGTGGGGCAGGTCGCCGAAG
>DASUMM010000154.1:0-5648 GCA_036277655.1 Burkholderiales bacterium
TACGCACGCTCCAGGTAGTCGACGCTCGGGCTGACCGAGATCGCGCCGCGCAGATGCGCACCCGGTTGCGGCAGGCAGGTGAAGCGCGGCAATTCTCCAAGCGCCAGGTTCACCTTTCCGGAAGAGCCGCGGAAGCGATAACGCCGGATCGCCTCGCTGAATTCTGCCGGCAGCTCCTTCTCGCCGACGAGCTCGAGGAACGTGCGGCGCGGATCGGCGCTCGAAGCGACGGCTCGCGCGAGAATCTCTTCGCCATTTTCCAGCACGACGCCAGTTGCACGGCCGTTACGAACGCTCACCCGGGCGACGGCCGCATCGGTGCGGATCTCGGCGCCGAACGAGCGTGCAGCCGCGGCGATCGCCTCGCTCACCGAGCCGTTGCCGCCGCGCGCGAATCCCCAGGCGCGGAACACGCCGTCCAGTTCCCCCATGTAGTGATGCAGCAGCACGAAGGCGCTTCCCGGCGAGCGAGGGCCGGCGAGCGTGCCGATGATTCCGCTCGCCGATTTGGTCGCCTTGAGCGGCTCGAATTCGAACCACGCGTCCAGGTAATCGGCCGAGCTCATCGTCATCAGCCGGCAAAGCTCGTGGAACCGCTCGCGGCCGAGGCTGCGCAGGTACTTCGCGAGACGCGCCACTTCCAGCCACTCGCGCGGATCGCTCGAAGTCGGATCCGGCGGCGTCATCGCGAGCAGCGGCTTCACGGCGCGCGCCATCTGGTGCATCTCGCGGCCGTACTCGTCGTAGCTTTCGGCATCGCGCAGCGAATGGCGCGCAAGCTCGCGGCGGTTCTGGTCGTGGTCGTTCCACTGCGCGAGGTAATCGCCGTTCGCAAGCGGCGTCAGCGTCGATTCCAGCGGCAGCACATGCAGGCCGTGGCGCGGCAAGTCGAGCTCGCGGATGATTTCCGGCCGCAGCAGGCTGACGACGTACGAGAACACCGAGAAGCGGAAGCCGGAAAACACTTCTTCGGTCACCGCGGCACCGCCGATCCGCTCGCGCCGCTCGAGCACGAGCACTTTTCTGCCCGCACGCGCGAGATAGGCGGCGCATACGAGCCCGTTGTGCCCGCCGCCGATGATGATCGCGTCGTAGGCCTTCATGTGCGCTTTCGCTCCGGATCGAAGAACGGGCGCTTGACGACCCGCGCAGCAGCGCGCTCTCGGCGGTGTTCGACGGTCACTTCCATCTCGAGATCGGTTCCCGGCTTCGCCCACGCCGCACGCAGGTGCGCGAGCGCGATGTACTTCTTCAATAGCGGCGACCAGCAGCCGCTCGAGGCGTAGCCGACCTGCTTGCCCGCTGCGTACACCGGAACGCTCATGCGCCAGGCGGCGGGCGGGACCTGCGGTGCAAGGCCGACGCGGCGGTACAGCGCCTCGAACGACGTCCAGTCGATCTCGAGGCCGGTGAACTGCCACTCGGCACCGCGCTCGGCTTCTTGCGCGAGCGCGCTGCGTCCGACGAAGCGCTCCTTGCGCAAATCGACCGCCCAGCCCAGACCCAGCTCGAGCGGCGAGGATTTCTGGCTTTCGACCAGCGCTTTCCTTGCCGGCACGTAGTCGACGTCGATCAGCGCGAGGCCGGCTTCGATGCGCGCGACATCGAGCGCGAGCATGCCGGCCGGCATGATTGCGTACGGGGTTCCGGCCTGCATCAGCGCATCCCAGATCTCGAGTGCGCGCGAGGCTTCGAGCCAGATCTCGTAGCCGAGGTCCCCGGTGTAGCCGGTGCGGGAGACGGTGACGGGGATCCCGCGCAGGCGTGCAGCGGCGATGCCGAAATACGGAATCTTGGCGATGTCGATGTCGCAGACCTGCTGCAGGATGGCGCGCGAATTCGGCCCCTGCAGCGCGAGCGCCGCGGTCGATTCGGACGCATCCTCGATCGAGACCTGCAGGCCGAGCGCATTGTCTTCCAGCCAGCGCAGGCCCGGATCGGCGGCAGTCATGCGGAACGTGCTCTCGCCGAGCCGCGCCACGGTGCCATCGTCGAGCACCTTGCCGGCGCCGTCGCACCACGGCGTATAGAGCACCCGGCCGATCGGCGCGCGCAGCACGTCGCGCGTGACGATCCGATCCAGCAGCCGCCCGGCGTCCCGGCCACGCACCAGGTACTTGTGGAGCGGCGAGATGTCGAGCAGCGCCGCGGCCACGCGGATCGCGTGGTATTCGCGCTCGTGGGACAGCTCGTAGCTCGATGCGACCCGGAAGCCGGCCCAGCGCCGCCAGGCGTGGCTTGCACAGAGCGCCGCGGCACGTTCGTGGAACGGCGTGACCTTCAGCATGCGGCGTTAGTACAATCAACTTATCACACGCTTGGGGGATCTCTCATGAAAAGCTCGCTCGCCGCCGGAGTGTCGACCGTCCAGGAAGTGACCGTCGATCGAGATCGCACGATCGGTTTCATGGGCGAGGCGGCGCGGGTCTACGCCACGCCGATGCTCGTGCGCGACATCGAGATGACCTGCCGCGACTTGCTGCTGCAGCACCTTGATCCGGGCGAGGACTCCGTCGGCACCCGGGTCGAGATCGACCACCTGGCCGCCACACTGCTCGGCATGAAGGTGAAGATCGAAGCGAAGATTGCAGAAGTGAAGGGCCGCGCCGTGATGTTCGAGGTTTCCGCGCACGACGGCGTCGACGCAATCTGCCGCTGCAAGCACGCTCGCTTCGTGGTCGACACGAAACAGACCGAGGCGCGCCTCGCCGCCAAGGCGCAGAAGGCGAAACAGCTCGGCGGCTGAGGCGAGCGGGGCGACCCGGCATGCCCGACACGACGTTTCTCGACTGGCCCTTCTTCGAGCCGCGGCACCGCGCGCTCGCCGAGCAGCTGGACGATTTCGCCGGCGCGAGCCTGGCGAAGATTGCGCATGTGGCGCCGGGCGATGAGCCGGCGCTCGATCGCGCCTGCCGCGAGATCGTGCAGCGCCTCGGCGCCGAAGGGTTCCTGAACCAGTGCTGCCTGCCGGAGGCTGGCGCCGCCTTCGACGTGCGCAGCCTTGCGCTTTCGCGCGAAACGCTCGCGCGGCATGCCGGGCTCGCCGACTTCTGCTTCGCGATGCAGGGCCTGGGCACCGGACCGATCTCGCTCTTTGGCACCGAAGCGCAGCGGCGCAAGTATCTGCCCGCGGTGATGCGCGGAAAATCCATTGCCGCATTTGCGCTGTCGGAGCCGCAGGCGGGAAGCGACGTGAGCGCGATTGCCACGCGCGCCACCCGCTCGGGCAGCGACTATGTGCTGAACGGCTGGAAGACCTGGATCTCCAACGGCGGCCTCGCCGATCACTACGTGGTGTTCGCCCGCACCAGCGAAGGCGCGGCATCGCGCGGCCTGTCGGCGTTCGTGGTGGATGCGGGCATTCCCGGCTTGCATGTGCGCCAGCGCATCGCGCTCGCCGCGCCGCATCCGCTCGCCACGCTCGAATTTGCCGATTGCCGGATCCCGGAGAGCGCTCTGGTCGGCGAGGCGGGCGAAGGCTTCAAGATCGCGATGGCGACGCTCGACGTCTTTCGCACCACGGTGGGCGCAGCGGCGCTCGGCTTTGCCCGCCGGGCGCTCGACGAAGCGCTGGCGCGCGTGCGCACCCGGGAAGCGTTCGGCAAGCCGCTGGCGGAATTCCAGCTGACGCAGGCGAAGCTCGCCGACATGGCGCTCGCGATCGATGCGTCCGCGCTGCTCGTCTATCGCGCCGCCTGGGCCAAGGACGTGCATCGAAAGCGCGTGACCCGCGAGGCGGCGATGGCGAAGCTGCACGCCACCGAATCGGCGCAGCAGGTGATCGACGCGGCGCTACAACTGCACGGCGCCACCGGCGTGGTCAGCGGCAACGCGGTCGAGTCGCTCTATCGCGAAATCCGCGCGCTGCGTATCTACGAAGGCACGAGCGAGATCCAGAAGCTCATCATCGCGTCGGCGCTGCTGAAGGGCGACTGAAGCGGGGATGACGCCGCGCTGCGACGTCGTCGTACTCGGCGCAGGGATCATCGGCATCTGCGTCGCGCTGCACTTGCAAAAACGCGGCCGCGCGGTGGTGTTGCTCGATCGCCGCGGGCCGGCGGAAGAAACTTCGTTCGGCAATGCCGGGCTGATCCAGCGCGAAGGGGTCTATCCCTACGGCTTTCCGCATGACTTCGGCGCGCTCGCGCGCTACGGCTTCAACCGCACGATCGACGCCTATTACCACGCTTCCGCGCTGCCGCGGCTGGCGCCGTTTCTGTGGAAGTACTGGATGCATTCGCGCCCAGCGCGTCATGCCGAGATCGCGCGGCACTATTCGAAGCTGATCGAGCATTGCGTCGCCGAGCACCAGTCGCTCGCCGCGGATGCGGGTGCCAGCGCGTTGCTGCGGCCGACCGGCTGGATGAAGGTGTTTCGCACCGAGCGGGAGCGCGACAAGCGCTTCGCCGAAGCCGAGCGCTGGCGCGACGAATTCGGCATTCGCTCGCGGCTGCTCGATGCCAAGGCCGTGCAGGAACTGGAGCCGCATGTGGCACCAGTGCTCTCCGGGGCGATCCATTGGACCGATCCGGTGAGCGTCGACGATCCGCATAGGCTCGGCATCGCGTACCTTGGAGCGTTCGAGCGCCTCGGCGGGCGGTTCGTGCAGGGCAACGCCGCGACGCTCCACGAAACGAATCCCGGCTGGACTGTGCGCACGGTCGAAGGATCGCTCGCGGCGGGGAGCGCAGTGATCGCGCTCGGGCCGTGGGCCGACGTAGCAACGCGCGCCCTGGGCTACGAGTTGCCGCTTGCCGTGAAGCGCGGCTACCACATGCACTACCGCGCCGCGGGACAGGCGAAGCTTCACCACCCGATGCTCGACGTCGAGGGCGGTTTTTTTCTCGCGCCGATGGCGCGCGGGATCCGCCTCACGACCGGCGCCGAGTTCGCACTGCGTGATGCGATTCGCACGCCGGTGCAGCTTGGCCGCGCCGAGCCGATCGCGCGCGACCTGTTTCCGCTCGCCGAGCGGCTCGACACCGAAGCCTGGATGGGCGCCCGCCCGTGCACGCCGGATATGTTGCCGGTGATCGGGCCGGCGCCACGCCATCGCAACCTGCATTTCGCGTTCGGCCACGCACACCACGGCCTCACGCTTGGCGCGGTGACCGGAAGGCTGGTGGCGGAGCTCGTCTGCGGCGAAACGCCGTTTGTCGATCCGGCGCCGTACTCGGCCGCGCGCTTTTCGAGCTGATTATCGCTGCGGGAACTTGTAGTAGGCGCTGTTGAGGTAGGCGGCGACGCTTTCTTCTTCCTCGGCGCCGAGCCCGGTCTTGTTGCCGGCGTTGCACTTCTGCACCCAGGCGAGCAGCGACTGCGCGCTGGAAGCCTTGCGATCGGAGCGCTTGAAAACCGCCGAGCCGTCGCCGCCCCAGCGCTGCACATGACAGCTCGCGCACTTCGCTTCCAGCACTTGCTTGCCGAGCTTCGGGTCGCCGAACGGAAAGGCATCGGACTGGGCGAGCCCGGCAAGCGGAACGGCAAGCAGCAAGGCGCCGGCTACTCCAGCCAAGCGGCTCAAAACACGACCTCCCACCGCCCGTCGGGCGCGCGGGCGACGATCAGGCGTGGCGGGTACGCGATCGACAGCGCAACCCCGGCACACATCTGCACCTGCTCGCCCTTGATGCGCGCAAACGTCTTCT
>DASUMM010000155.1:0-5453 GCA_036277655.1 Burkholderiales bacterium
GCCGGCGTGGCCGCAGGACGAGATCACCACCAGGCCGCGCCCCTTCACGTTGAAGCAGGTGCCGTGCTCGTGGATATGAGCGTCCTGCACCGGCTTGCCGCCCGCCTTGGCATTCTCCGACGGCAGATCGCAGCCCACGCCGTCCGGACGCTTGAAGTACTGCACCATCGTATTGGGGAGCACGCGCTCGAAGCTCGTGCGCGCGATCGTTCCGGTGGTGAAGGCGTGGCCGAGGACGACCGTCGGCCGCTCGCAGTTGACGATGCGCACGCGGTGCTTTTCCAGGTCGCGCCGGTCGAGCACGCCCCAATCGGCAAAGTGGCCCGGCGTCGCAGTGGCGTTCTTGCGCACGCAGAAAAGATCCTCGCCGCCGACGTAGAGCGGCAGGTCGCCCGCCAGCTTGTCGCGATACCTTTCCAAGTAGGTCAGCAGCCCGCCGAAATGGTCGTAGTGGCCGTGGCTCGCGATCAGACCGTGGGTCTTCGAGCCGTCGATCCCCATGATTTCCATGTTGTTCAGGTAGGCGGCGCCGGTATAGCCGAAATCGAGCAGGATCTGGCGCGATTCAGACCCGATGCGCGACTCGAGCGCGAGAGCAAGGCCCCACTCGTTGTGCAGCGTCTTCCTCGGATCGAGAGGCGAGACCAGTCCGACGCGGCGTGTCTTCACCCATTTGGATTGCCCGACGCGCGGCGTGTCGTAGCTCGAGTCGGTGATGACACGAATGGTCAGGCTGTCGACGGTCGGCACGCTTTCCAGCTTCGCCGATTGCGCGAAAGCGCGCGGCGCAAACCCCGCCTGGGCGGCGAGGGCTGCGGTTCCCAGCACAAAATTGCGTCGATTCAGATCGGTTCTCATCCTCGCCTCCCGGTGGCTATTTCTTCAGCGTCTGGGCAAAGAACTTCGCCGCCTCGCTCTTCGCCTGCTTGTCGACTTCGGCGTTGTAGGCGAGCGGCAGGTTGTACTTCTTGCCCTTCTCGGTCGCATCCGGGTTGGTATAGGCGTGCACCGCGCCCGGATAGTTGACGAACTTGTAGTCGACCTTCGCGGCGTCCATCTCTTTCTTGAACGCCTCGATCGAATCGGGCTTGACGAACGGATCGTCGGCGCCGTTCAGCACCAGTACTTTCCCCTTCACCTTGCCGGGTGCAGCCGGCGTGCTGGTGCCGAGGCTTGCGTGAAAGGCCACCACACCAGCGAGATCGGCGCCTGCGCGCGCCATGTTGAGCGCCACCGCGCCGCCCATGCAATAGCCGGAGGCGCCGATGCGCTTGGCGTCCACGGTGGCGTGCTTTGCCAGCGCAGCGTACGCGGCGTGGAAACGGGACTGCATGCCCGCCGGGTTGCCCATCAATGACTTCATCAGCCCACTCGCGTCGGTCGGGTTGTCGGCGGTCTTGCCGCCGTACATGTCGGCGACGATCGCCGTGTAGCCCTGCTCGGCGAACTTGCGCGCTTCACTGCGCACGTGCGGCGTGATGCCCCACCATTCGTGCACGACGACGATGCCCGGGCGCTTACCCTTGACCGCGTCGTCGTAGACGATGAAACCGTTCAGCGTGGTGTCGCCGTCCTTGTAGGCGACCGGCTCTTCCTTGATTGCGGCAAACGAGTGCGCGGCAGCAAAAAACGCGAGCAGCGCACCGGTGGCGAATTTCAGCATGGACCTTCCTCCTTGGCGGTTGGCCGCGTATTAACGCTTGCCGCCGCTGGAGTATTCCTTGACCGCGGTCAAGCGCCGGAATTGCTGAAAGGAAACCGGCGGTCGTACTCGCGCGCCGCCGCCTCCATCGTGAGGAACTGCGCGCCCTCCTCCCCCAGAGTGCGCACGAGCTTTTGCAGCGCCATCATCCGATGACCGCGCCCGATGACGTAGGGGTGAAACGTGTAGTTCAAAATGCCCCAGTCGGTGTGCGCCTTCATGTAGAGAAAGTCGTTCACCCAGTTCTCCAGCACCAGGTTGGCATTCATCAGGCCGGGCAGCACCCATTGCTTGGTGCGCAGGAACTCGAAATGCGGATAGTCGTCGAGCGTCCAGCTGACCGGCATCTCGATCAGCCGCGTCGCCGGGCCGAACACGGCAGGTTTTTCCAGCTCGATCACGTCGCCGTGCCGCACCCGGTAGGGCATGTGATCGTTCCCCATCATGCTGCTGTCGTAGAAAAAGCCGTGCTTCAGAAGCAGCTCGACCGAGTGCGGTGAAAGGTCCCACGCGGGCGACCGATAGCCGCGCGCGTACTGCCCGGTGAGGGCACGGATCTTCTCGTTCGCGCGCACGAGCCCTTCCTCTTCCTGCTCGCGCGTCATGTCGTTCGGCGGCAGGTGCGTCCAGCCGTGGTGCCCGATCTCGTGCCCGGCGTCAGCGATGCTTTGGCTTTCAGCGGGATAAGTCTCGAGCGTGTGGCCCGGAATGAAGAAGCTCGCCCGAATGTCGTATTTCGCGAGCAGCGCAAGAATGCGCGGTACGGCGACCGGGCCGAATTCGCCGCGCGAGATCGGCGTCGGGCTCGTCATGCCGCGCGCGATGAAGCCCGACATGGCGTCGAAATCGAAACCGAGCGTGACGATGTGCGTCGCCAACGGCGCTCCCGCAGCTACATGTTGCGCCGGTACTGCCCGCCCACCTCGAAAAGCGCGTGCGTGATCTGGCCGAGCGAGCAGACGCGCACCGCGTCCATCAGCACTGCGAAGACGTTTTCGTCGCGGATCACGGCCTGGCGCAGCCGCTCGAGCATCGCGGGAGCCGCGCCGGCATTGCGCGCCTGGAACTCGCGCAGGCGCTTCAGCTGCGAGCGCTTCTCTTCCTCGGTCGAGCGGATCAGCTCGACTTTCTGCGGCGTCGCTTCGCCGTGCGGGTTGCGGAACGTGTTGACGCCGATGATCGGGTAGGAGCCGTCGTGCTTGCGATGCTCGTAGTAGAGCGACTCTTCCTGGATCTTGCCGCGCTGGTAGCCGGTTTCCATCGCGCCGAGCACGCCGCCGCGGCCGGAGATCGCCTCGAATTCCTTCAGCACCGCCTCTTCGACGAGATCGGTCAGCTCCTCGATCACGAAGCTGCCCTGGTTGGGGTTTTCGTTCTTCGCCAGGCCCCACTCACGGTTGAGGATCAGCTGGATCGCCATTGCGCGACGCACCGACTCCTCGGTCGGCGTGGTGATCGCCTCGTCGTAGGCGTTGGTGTGCAGCGAATTGGTGTTGTCGTAGGTCGAGATGAGCGCCTGCAGCGTCGTGCGGATGTCGTTGAACGAGATTTCCTGCGCATGCAGGCTGCGCCCGGACGTCTGCGAGTGGAATTTCAGCTTCTGGCTGCGCTCGTTCGCGCCGTAGCGCTCGCGCATCGCGACCGCCCAGATGCGGCGGGCGACGCGGCCGATCACGGAGTACTCCGGATCCATGCCGTACGAAAAGAAGAACGACAGGTTCGGCGCAAAGTCATCGACGTGCATGCCGCGCGCGAGGTAGGCCTCGACATAGGTGAAGCCGTTGGCGAGCGTGAACGCAAGCTGGCTGATCGGGTTCGCGCCGGCTTCGGCGATGTGATAGCCCGAGATCGAGACCGAGTAGAAATTCTTGACGTCGTGATGGATGAAGTAGTCCTGGATGTCGCCCATCACCTTGAGGGAAAACTCGGTCGAGAAGATGCAGGTGTTCTGGCCCTGGTCTTCCTTCAGGATGTCGGCCTGCACGGTGCCGCGCACCGAAGAGAGCGCCCAGGCGCGGACCTTTTCGGCTTCGTCCTCGGTCGGCTCGCGCCCGTTCTCGGCGGCGAACTTCGCCAGCTGCTGGTCGATCGCGGTGTTGAAGAACATCGCGAGGATGGTCGGCGCCGGCCCGTTGATCGTCATCGACACCGACGTGTTCGGCGCGCACAGATCGAAGCCGTCATACAGCACTTTCATGTCCTCGAGCGTGGCAATCGAGACGCCCGAATTGCCGACCTTGCCGTAGATGTCCGGCCGCTCGTGCGGATCGAAACCGTAGAGCGTCACCGAATCGAACGCGGTCGACAGACGCTTGGCCGGCATGTCCTTCGAGAGCAGATGGAAGCGCCGGTTGGTGCGGAACGCATCGCCTTCGCCGGCGAACATGCGCGTGGGGTCTTCGTTTTCGCGCTTGAACGCAAAGACGCCCGCGGTATAGGGGAACGACCCCGGCACGTTCTCGCGCAGCTGCCAGCGCAGGATCTCGCCTTCGTCCTCGAACTTCGGCAGCGCGACTTTCGGCACTTTGGTGCCCGAAAGCGATTCGCTCTTCAGCTTCGTGCGGATCTCCCGCCCGCGGATCTTCACCACGTACTCGTCGCCCGAATAGGCCTTCAGCGTCTCCGGCCACATCGCAAGCAGCTTCCTCGAGCGCGAGTCGAGCTGCCCTTCCTTCTCCGCCAGCAGCGCGACGACGTCGCCCGCGTTCTTGCCGCCTTTGTTGAGCGCATCGCGTGCGTAAACGAGCGCCTGGCGCTCGCGCGCAACGCGCGACTGCGCCCAGGCATGCTGGTGGTAGCCGCGCACGCACTCGGCGATCTCGGCCAGGTAGCGCACGCGCTTGGGCGGCACGATCGCATGCACGTTGGAGGAAGCCTTCGACGCAGGGCGCGGCAGCCGCCCCTCTGCGAGCGCGAGCCCCTTTTCCTTCAGCGTCGCCGCAATCGCCTGATAAAGCGCGGTGACGCCATCGTCGTTGAAGCGCGCCGCGATCGTGCCGAAGACCGGCATCTGTTCCGGCGCGGAGCGGAACGCTTCGCGATTTCGCTGCAGCTGCTTGCGTACGTCGCGCAGCGCGTCGTCGGCGCCGCGGCGGTCGAACTTGTTGATCGCGACGAAATCGGCGAAGTCGAGCATGTCGATCTTCTCCAGCTGGCTCGGCGCGCCGTACTCCGGCGTCATGACGTAGAGCGTCGCATCGGCGAGCGGCGCGATCGCCGCGTCGCCCTGCCCGATGCCCGCGGTTTCGGCGATGACGAGATCGAATCCCGCGGCACGGCAGGCGGCAATCGCATCGCCGAGGCACGCGGCAATCTCGGCGCCCGATTCGCGCGTGGCGAGCGAGCGCATGTAGACGTTGCCGCCGTGGATCGCGTTCATGCGGATGCGATCGCCCAGCAGCGCGCCGCCGGTCTTCCTGCGCGTCGGGTCGACCGAGAGGATCGCGATCCTGGTGCGGTCCTGCTGATCGAGCCGGAAACGCCGCACCAGCTCGTCGGTGAGCGAGGATTTGCCGGCGCCGCCGGTGCCGGTGACGCCGAGCACGGGCGCATGGCGCGCTTTTGCGCGCTCGGCGATGCGCTTGCGCACCGACGCGTCGACCAGCCCTTGCTCGAGCAGCGTGATCAGCCGCGCGAGTGCGCGCCGGTCGCCGTTTTCGAGCGCGGCGAGATCCGGCGCATCGCCCGAAGGCACGAAATCGCAACGGGCGAGCATGTCGTTGATCATTCCCTGCAGCCCGAGGCGCTGCCC
>DASUMM010000156.1:0-14539 GCA_036277655.1 Burkholderiales bacterium
CGCACCACGCCGTTGGCGTTGTTGTGCTGCGTCTGGCCCATCGCCCAGATGATGAAACCCGGGCGGTTCTCGGCGAGCGTCTTCGCGACGAACTCGATGTCCTCGACCGGCGTGCCGGTAACTTGGGAAGCGACTTCCGGCGCCCACTTCTCCAGCACCTCTTTCTTCACCTGGTCCATGCCGTGGACGCGGGTGCGCAGGTACTCCTTGTCCTCCCAGCCGTTCTTGAAGATGACGTGCAGGATGCCGAAGAGAAGCGCCACGTCGGTGCCGGAGCGGAAGCGCACGTACTTGTCCGCCTTGGCGGCGGTGCGCGTGAAGCGCGGATCGGCGACGATCACCTTGCAGCCGTTCTCCTTCGCGTGCAGCGTGTGCAGCATCGACACCGGGTGCGCTTCGGCGGCGTTCGAGCCGAGGAAGAACAGCGCCTTCGAGTTCTGCTGGTCGTTGTAGGAGTTCGTCATCGCACCGTAGCCCCAGGTCTGGGCCACGCCGGCGACGGTGGTCGAATGGCAGATGCGCGCCTGGTGGTCGGTGTTATTGGTTCCCCACAGCGACACCCATTTGCGCAGCAGCGCGGACTGTTCGTTGTTGTGCTTGGAAGAGCCGACCACGAAAAGCGAATCCGGCCCGCTGCTCTTTCGGATGTCGAGCATCTTCTTCGAGATCTCGTCGTACGCCTGGTCCCACGAGATGCGCTTCCACTTGCCGCCCTCGAGCTTCATCGGGTACTTCAGGCGATGCGAGTCGGCGGTGATGCCGTGCTCGCGAATCGATGCGCCCTTCGCGCAGTGCGCGCCGAGATTGAGCGGCGAGTCGAACACCGGCTCCTGGCGCACCCACACGCCGTTCTCGACGTGGGCATCGATCGCGCAGCCGACGGAGCAATGCGTGCACACGGTGCGCTTCACTTCGACCTTGACCGCGGGCTTTTCGTCCTTCGCCTCGGCGACGCCGATCATCTTGAACGGCAGTTGCGTGGCGAGCGCTCCTGCACCGAGCGTGACGCCCGAGCGACGCATGAACGCGCGCCGGTCCATCGTCTTGGCGAGAACTCCGGCGAGCCCGGCGGCAAGCCGCGGGCGCGAACCGACGCTTCCCTTCGTCGTACGGGTCAGCAGCATGAGCGCCTCCTCAGACTTTCGTGGTGCGGTAGTAATTGCGAATGTGCGCGGATTCCTGATAGCTCGCGGATGTCCGTGCCTTCGGCTTCGCGTCGGCGGCCCCCTGCTGCGCGCTGCGCGTGGCGACCACTGCTGCAGTCGCCGCACCACCGGCACCCAGTGTGAAAAGGAAGCTGCGCCGCGAAAGACGCGCTGTTTTATCGGTCATCGTTTCCTCCGTCCTTTTAGGCGTACCCGTCGTGGCAGGCGCGCTTTCCCCGTGAAACTGTCAACACTCTGACAAAAATTCTAGTCCATTTTCACGACTTCCTCCTCCAATTGGAGGAAAGCCGTCGCAAAGCGCGCCACCGGCGCGTAGAAGCGAACACGCTGAGAAGCGGTTATTGCGTCGCACAATCGGTGCCCCGACGGTGCAAGAAAGCTTTCGAAGAACTCGCGCTGGCCGGACGCATCGTTCGCACCGATCAGGTGGCGCATCACTTCGCAAAGGCCGGCGATGTGGTCTTCGGGCTCGTGCACCCCGTCCTTGCGAGCCAGGCCGCGAGCCGCAAGAAAGGTCCGCAGCAGGACGAGCGGGTGGCCGCCGCCGTCCGAAGTCTCGGTCCTCGCCAGGTAGGCGGTCGCATAGGGCGTCACCTCGGCCTTCCCGGTGCCGATGAAAATGGAATCGAACTCTTCCTTCACCGTCTCCGGATCACATTGCGCCGCCGCATGCTTGATCGCCCTCCACCCGCTCGCTAGCGCCGAAGTTTCCTCCTCGGCCGGCAGATCCCCTGCGCTTGCAAGGCTGCGCAGCAATTGCGCATCCGGTGGTTCGTAGAAAAGCCGCGCGAGCAGGCCATAGAGGTCGGCCCGCGCCTGGTCTTCGGGCGACAGGATCTCGGCGGTCATTTGCGATCGGCGTAGTCGAAGATGGTGCGTTCGCTCGGGTTATTGACCATGTCGACGACGCGGCAATCCCCGCACATTTGCAGGCGGCGAATCGCGCCGTTTGCCGCGAACATGGAATGCGCGCCGAGCTTTCCGGTCATTCGCTCGATCATTTGCCGCGTGCCAAAGGGCTTCCCGCAGTTCACGCACGGGAAGGGCTCGGCCTCGTTCAGCGTGACCGGATCCTTCGCCTGCGAGCCAAGCAGCAGGCGGGGAACCAGCCGGATCGCCTGCTCCGGGCAGGTTTTCGCGCACAGACCGCACTGAATGCAGTTACGCTCGATGAAGCGCAACGTGGGCGTCTCGGCGGCGTCGAGCAATGCTCCGGTCGGGCACGCGCCGATGCAGGACTTGCACAGGGTGCACGTCTGCTTGTTCACCGCGAGCGAGCCAAAGGGCGCGCTCACCGACAGCGGGATGATCTCCTTCGGTTGCGGCGCGTGCCGCGCCAGGTGATCGATCGCGAAGTCGAGCGTCGTGCGCTTGTCCGGCGAGAAGTTGAAGCTCGCCGGCTTGGCCGGCGCCTGTGCAGGCTCCAAGCCCCACAACGTGGACTCGAGCCCTGCCGGGGCTTCGGCTTCGATCACTCCGAAGTGCGCGCCCGTATAGCCAAGGCCATGCAGGATTTCCTGTACCAGCGTCGCCTGCGCACGCAGCGCGGTGAGATACGCCTCGTCCTCGCGGCCCGTGGCGAGCACGCGCACCTGGCTTGCTCCATACGCGAGCGCGCCCAGAACGAGATCGATTCCGACCGAGGCAACATGAAAGCACTCGACCGGGACCACGCGCGCCGGCAATCCGCGCCCGGTTCCCTTGCGTCCGAGTCCGCGTTCACCATGCCCTGCCCGCCGGCCGAGCGCCTGCAGCAACGATCGACCTGCCTCGCCGTCGTGAAAAAGAACGCATGCGTCGGCGCCGCCGGCCTCCCGATAGATCGACAGCAGGGTCTTCAAACGGGCACCCGAATCGGGCATGCGCGGATACGCATACGTCATCGCACCCGACGGGCACACCGTCGCGCAACCCCCGCAACCTGCGCAGAGGTGCGATTCGACCGCGACGTGATCCCGGTCGGCGCGGATGGCACCGGTGGAGCAGACGTCCAGGCACTTGGTGCAGCCGGTGATGCCCGAGCGCGCGTGCGCACAAATGCGCTCGCGGTACTGCGTGAAGCGGGGCTTTTCGAATTCGCCCACCAGCGAGATGAGTTCCATTGCGGCGAGCGCCTGGGCGAGCGGATCGGCGCCTGGCGCCGCGTAGCCCTGCGGCAGGTCGTGCGCACGAAGGAGGGGTTGCCGCGAAAGGTCGAGCACGAGATCGAACGTTTCCTCGCGCGGCTCGGCGCTGCGCTCGAAATCGATCGCGCCGATTGCGCCGCACGCCTTCACGCATTCGCGATGGGCCCGGCACTTCGACGAATCGATCTGGTAGGAGAAATCGATCGCGTTCTCGGGACAGACCTGGATGCAAGCGTTGCAACGCGTGCAAAGCTCGAGGTCGATCGGGTTTTCCTGCTGCCAGCGGACGCCGAATGCACCGAGCCAGCCCGCAAGATGCAGCACCTTCCCCGACCAGACCGGAAATGTGCGTTCCGCGGGAAGCTCACCCGGCCCGGCACCGGTGAGAAGAACGCTGACTTCGAGCGAACGCCCTAGCCGGCGCGCCCACTCGAGCGCCGCCTCCGGCGGCCCGATGATCAGCAAGCGGCCGCTGGATTCGTATTTCACCTGCGGCACCGGTTCGGCATCGGGCAGCGACGCGGCCGCGAGGAGCGCTGCGATCTTCGGCGTGGCAAGCGCTCCTTCGGCGGACCAGCCGGCCGACTCGCGCAGGTTCACGTACGAGAGCTTCGATGTCGATTCGGCGGACTGCGCGACTTCAGAAAAGAGCGGCGCTTCCTGCGTGCAGCCGACGATCAGCTCGCCATCGTTCAGCGAAGACTGGAACTCCGGCAGCTGGCGGCGGCAAAGCTCGCTGTAAATGCGGATCGGCGCCGAAACCTGGAGCGCCTCTCCGAGCCGGCGTGCATCGAGCGCAACCGTCCCGTTGCAGGAGCAGAGCTTAAGCGTCCGCGCTTCGAGCGCCATCCCTCGCTTCCCCCGCCGGCACTTCCGGCTCCTCGTTCTGCGGCGATCCGGCCTCTGCCTGCGCCGTCTTTTCCTCCTCGAAGAGCCACTTCTTCGCCTGGCTGAGCGTCTTCAACATCTCCGGCGGAATCGGCTCGCCGCCGGTGTAGTCCTCGGAATACGCTTCGAACGGATCGGGTACGTTGAAGTGCGCATCGGCGAACAGCTTCTTCAGCGCCGCGCGCCGCGTCAGCGGATCGACGCTCGCGTTCATGAATGGCCGAAAATCCGATTGCGGCGTCAGCTCGTCGACTTTCGGCAGCGGTGGCGGCGGCTCTTCGATTTTCGCCGGAGGTGCTGCCGTCGGCTGCTCGCTCTCATTCGCGGCCTGGCGGTCCTTCGTCTTCAGGCGCGACCAGCGGTCGAAGAAAGGCTCGCGCTCGTCGCTCATCTCGCGATCCGATCCTTCGGGTGCAGGAAAGAGCGCGGCTTGATGCGCTTCTTCGGTTCGGGTCGATAATTCTTTTCCACGTAATCGCCGACCCAGGCAAAAATCTCCGCAGGCATCGGCACGCCGTCGACCGAATGCCCGCCGTCGAGCCAGCGGCCGCCTTCTTCGCAGCTCACCGTCACCTCCAACGGCACTGCACTGTCCTCGTCCGCTCGCCAAAGGATGAAAACGCGCGGCGCCGGCGCCGAGACGTTGAGGTAGTAGCCCTCGCACTCGTCGCGGTGCAGGACGAGCTTGAATCCAGGATGGAGCCACTGCTGCAGACCGTTTCCGTCCACGAGCTTGCGCGGGGCGACGTCGTTGCCTTGCGCCGCGAGCACGCCGATTGGTTCCCAGACGTGATCCGTCCAGCGGCTCGCGAGCGAGCGCCGCTGCAGGATCACCGAAATTGGAAAACTTGGCTTCTCCATCTGTCCCGCTCGGACTATACCCCAGCGGACTCGACAGGCGGACAATTCTCCTTCAGCCTCAAGGGTCAAGGCGAGGAGTTGTCCAATGCACACGAAGGCGTTTCTGGTTTCGATTGCCATCGCGCTCGGTGCGGTCTTTGTCTCCGCGTGCGACCGACCGACCACGCAAAGTCCTGCCGCGCGCGGCACCGTGAAAGCGCCTGAGCCGGCGACGAACAGCACGCCGACGACGCCCGCCAACGCAGGCACGCCTTCTTCGGCGGAAAAGAAGGAAGGCTCGAACCCGGTTCAGGGGCAGGTCGATCCGAAAGAAAAAGAGCAGCAGCGCGACTTCCAGAAAAGCGACGCCAAGCCGAGCGGCTGAACGGGCCTCGCCCGGGCGCCTTTTGCGCTATGATTTTCCTCGGAAAACCATGGCGACGAGAATCATCCCGATCGTTTCGGGGGCGCAAGCCGTGCGCCCAAGCGCGCCGCGCTTTGCCGGCGGCGAGCTGCTCGATACGCTCGGCCGGCCGCTGCGCGACCTGCGCATCTCGGTCACCGATCGCTGCAACTTCCGCTGCGTGTACTGCATGCCGCGGGAGGTCTTCCATTCCGACTACAAGTACCTGCCGCACGCCGCGATCCTGACCTTCGAGGAGATCGTGCGGCTGGCGCGCATCTTCGTGCGGCTCGGCGTGAAGAAGATCCGCCTCACCGGCGGTGAGCCGCTGGTGCGCAAGGGCGTCGACCGGCTGATCGCGATGCTCGCGCCGCTCGGTGCCGAGCTGACGCTGACGACCAATGGCTCGCTGCTCGCCCGGCTGGCACCCGCGCTGAAGGCGGCCGGCCTCACGCGGATCACGGTGAGCCTGGATTCGCTCGACGATGCGACGTTTCGCGCCATCAACGACGCCGACTATCCGGTGTCCGCCGTGCTCGACGCGATCGACGCCGCGCAGGCCGCAGGATTGGCGCCGATCAAGGTCAACATGGTCGTCAAGCGCGGCGCGAACGACGGCGAGATCGTGGCGATGGCGCGGCATTTTCGCGGCACCGGCCACATCGTGCGCTTCATCGAGTACATGGACGTCGGCAGCACCAACGGCTGGCGCATGGACGACGTGATTCCGTCCGCCGAGGTGGTGCGCCGCATCCATGAAGTGTTTCCGCTCGAGCCGCTCGATGCGAACTATGCGGGCGAAGTCGCCGAGCGCTGGCGTTATCGCGACGGCGCAGGCGAAATCGGCGTGATCTCCTCGGTGACGCAAGCATTCTGCGCAAGCTGCAACCGGCTGCGCCTGTCGACCGAAGGCTCGCTCTTCACCTGCCTTTTTGCCGATCGCGGCCATGATCTGAAATCGCAGTTGCGCGCCGGCGCCTCCGACGAGGACCTCATCGACGAGATCGCGGCGGTCTGGACTGCGCGCAGCGACCGCTACTCCCAGATTCGCACCGCCGAGACGGCGCGCAGTCGCAAGGTCGAGATGTCCTACATCGGTGGCTGAGCGCTACCGCCCGCAGTTGACGAACGCCGCCCGGCCGGCGACGTTCGAGGTCGAGGCGTACAACGAGCGCGGCGAGATGGTGCCGACGTCGATCGCCGGAGAGCATCCGCTGACGCTCTACCTAGACAAGCGCGAGATCGTGACGCTGATGACGCTCGGACACGCGCCGGAAGCACTCGCCATCGGCTACCTGCGCAACCAGCGCCTGGTCGATTCGATCGAGGCGATCGCTGCGGTCCAGGTCGACTGGGAAACCGATTCGGTCGTCGTCATCACGCGCAAGCGCGCAAAGGGAATCGTCCGCAAGCTCGGCAAGCGAACGGTGACCACCGGTTGCGGCCAGGGGACGGTATTCGGCGACCTGATGGAAGAGATCGACAAGGTCAAGCTGCGCGATGACGTCGTGCTGACCGACGGGCAGCTTTTCGACCTGGTCGACAAAGTGCGCAAGTACGAAACCATCTACAAGCAGGCGGGTGCGGTGCATGGATGCGCGCTTGCCGCCTCCACCGGCGTTGCGTCAGCCGAGATCCTGATGTTCATCGAGGACGTGGGCCGCCACAATGCGGTCGACGCGATCGCCGGCGCCATGTGGCTCGATTCGATCGACGGCTCGGACAAGATCTTCTACACCACCGGGCGGCTCACTTCGGAAATGGTGATCAAGTGCGCGCAGATGCGGATCCCGTTCCTGGTGTCGCGCTCGGGCCTCACGCAGATGGGCCACCAGATCGCGCAGCAAGTCGGGCTCACCATGCTCGGGCGCGCAAGCGGCCGGCACTACCTCGCGTTCACCGGGCAGCATCGCCTGCAGAGGGTGCTGCCGCAAGCAACCGCGATCGCCTAGAGCGCTCGATGCGCGACGACGTGATCGGCTATCTGCTCAAGGCGCCGGTTGCCGTCGCCGCATGCGAGGACGTCGCCGCCTGGTGGCCGCAGCATCTTCGCGAGACCTCACGCTGGCGCAATCCGATGGATTTGGCGATCGCAGGCGGTTTCGCCGCCGATCGCATCGGCTGGGCCTTCGCATCCGGGTACCAGGCCGCATTGCACGGGCTTTTCCCGAATGCGCCCGAGGATCGCATCTGCGCGCTCTGCGTAACGGAGGTTGAGGGGAACAGCCCGAAAGCGATTCGCAGCGAACTGCGCCGCGATGGCGAGCGCTGGCGCCTGAATGGCGCCAAGCGCTGGACGACGCTCGGGCCGGATGGTGCGGTGTTCTTCGTCGCGGCGCGCGAGGGTGAAGCCTCCGGCGAGCGCGCAGTGATCCGCGTCGCGCGCATTCCCTCCGGGGTTGCCGGCATGACGGTGACGCTGATGCCGCCCACGCGCTTCGTTCCCGAAGTGCCCCATGCGCAACTGCGCTTCGAGGACGTACGGCTCGCGGACGACGCGCTGCTGCCCGGCGACGGCTACACCGATTACGTGAAGCGCTTTCGCACGATCGAGGACCTGCACGTCAACGCGGCAGTCGTTGCCTGCCTGGTGCGGGAAGCGCGCCGGCTTTGCTGGCCGTCCGATTGGATCGAAGCCGCGCTCGCACTGCTGCAGGCGTTCCGCCTGCTCGCCACGGAGGACCCGGCTGCGCCGGCGATGCACATTGCGCTCGCCGGCGCGCTCACGCAATCGGAGCAATTGCTCGCGCGCGCAGACGCGCACTGGGCGGCCGGCGACGATCCGGCCGCCGAGCGGTGGCGGCGCGATCGGGAACTGCTGAAGGTTGCAGGTAGCGCGCGCACGCAGCGCACCGCCCGCGCGTGGGAGCGAATCGGGCAGCGCGGCTAGGGCGCCGGCGCGGGAGAAACGCGCGCGTCGAAATCCTTCTTTTGCTGCACCAGCTCGCCGCGCGAGGGGAAGAAGAGCGATGCGATCAGCATGCCCCCGGCGAGCGCGCTCAGCACCATGAACACGTTGCCGAAGCCGCCTGCGGTGCGATGCAGCGCAGCGATCAATGGCACGGCGACCGATGCGACCCCGAGGGAAACGACGTAGCGGATCGCCAGCACGCGCGCCCGATATTCGTCGGCGCAATAGCGGCCGACGATCGCCTCGTTGAGCGGGATCTGGCCGAATACCGCCAGCATCATCCCGAGCGCGGCGGCGAGCATCAGCCAGCCTTGCAGGTGCGCCGCGAGGAAGAGCAGCGGGATCTGCGCCAGCGCCACGCCGATCATCAGGCGGCGCAGCTCGACGCGGTCGATCAGGGCGCCCATCACCACCTGGGCGAACGCTGCCAGCGTGTACACGGCGGCCACCAGCAGCCCGATGCCGAAATTCGTCTGCGTCAGCTCGCGCAGGCGCTCGTCGAACACCTTCGGCATCGACACGGTGGTCGAATTGAAGATGATGCCGCCGCAGGCCGTCGCCACGAGCAGCACCGTAAAGATGCGCGCCATCATGCGGGCATCCACATGCAGCCCGATCGAGCGGGAGGTTTTCTTCACGCGACCGGGATCCTGCACGAGCGCGAGGAACGCGCAGCCGACCACGATGCACGCGGCGCCAGGGGCGAAGAACGCCGCGCGCCAGCCAGCGAGGTCGACGATCGCACCGGTCGCAAGCGCCGCGGCGGCGAGCCCGAGGTTGCCCCACAGCCCGTTCCAGCCGAGCACGCGGCCCATTTTCTCCGGCGATGCGACCAGCATGGCGATGCCGACCGGGTGGTAGATTGCCGCGAAGGCACCGACCACGGTCAGGCCCAGGGCAATCTGCCAAGGCTCGCGCGCGAAACCGGTCGCGATCATCGACACGCCAATGCCGAAGAAGAAGAGGACCATCGTGCGATAGCGACTCCAGTGGTCGGCGAGCCACCCGGCAGGAATCGCGAAGGCGCCGAACGCGATGAAGCCGCCGAGCGCAAGCGGCAGCAACTCCGAATACGGCCGGCCCCACTCCCTGCCCATCGCGACCACCGCGGTGGGAAAGACCAGCATCACCAGATGGTCGAGCAGATGCCCAATGTTGAGGAACCGGATCAGCCACGGATTTTTCACCGGCCAAGTCTCGCACGCCGAGAATTGCCGAACAAACGGCGTTTTACAATTTGCGCATGCAGAGCGTGACCGGCATCGTGCTTGCGGGAGGCCTCGGCCGCCGCATGGGAGGGCTCGACAAGGGATTGCAGCCGTTCCGCGGCAAGCCGATGGTGCAATGGGCGATCGAGCGGCTCGCGCCGCAAGTGGCGGAGCTGGTGATCAACGCCAACCAGAATCGCGCGGAATATGAACGATTCGGCCATCGCGTCGTTGCCGATGAGCTGAGCGGGTTCGCTGGCCCGCTCGCCGGACTGCACGCAGGAATGAAAGCCGCCAGCCACGAGGTCGTGGTCACGGTTCCGTGCGATTCGCCGTTCCTGCCGCCGGACCTCGTGGCGAGGCTGCAGCAATCGCTCGGGCCGTGCGAGCTTGCGGTGGCGAAGACCGGCGCGCAGCCGCATCCGGTGTTCTCGCTCGTGCGTCGCTCGGTGCTGTCGCACCTCGAAGCGTTCCTCGCCGGGGGCGGCCGCAAGATCGACGCCTGGTACGCGACGCTGAAGGTCGTCGAAGTCGCGTTCGACGACGAAGAAGACGCGTTCCGCAACATCAACACGCTCGAAGAGTTGCGCCACGCATGAGCGAGATCGCGCGCATCGTCAGCTGCATCGACGGCTACGACCCGGATGCGCTGCATGTCGACAAAGCCCGCGCTGCGATACGGGCGTGCATGGCGCCGGTGCGCGAGGAAGAGCGCGTAGCCGTTCGCATGGCGCTCGGCCGGGTGCTCGCCGAGGACATCGTGCCGCCGATCGACGTGCCGGGCCACGACAATTCGGCGATGGACGGCTACGCCGTGCGCGCGAGCGACCTTAAGTCCGACGCGGAGGCCGTCCTGGAGGAAATCGGTACCGCGCTCGCCGGGCGCCCGTTCGCCGGCAACGTCGGTGCGGGCCAATGCGTGCGCGTGATGACCGGCGCCGTGATTCCGCAAGGCGCCGACACGGTGGTCATCCAGGAAATCGTGCGCACTGAAGGAAAGCGGGTCGCAATCCCGGCCGGGCAGAAAGCCGGGCAGAACGTGCGCTACGCCGGCGAAGACATGAAAGCGGGAGTGCCGGTGCTGCAGTCGGGCACGCTTCTGCGCCCGGCCGACCTGGGCCTGATCGCTTCGCTCGGCATCGGCGAAGTGCGCGTGCGCCGGCGGCTGCGCGTCGCTTTTTTTTCGACCGGCGATGAGCTGCGTTCGGTGGGCACGCCACTTGGCAAGGGCGAAATCTACGACTCGAATCGCTATACGCTGCATGGAATGCTAGCGCGGCTCGGCGTCGAGACGCTCGATCTTGGCGTGGTGCGCGACGACCCGGACGCGCTGCGTGCAGCGCTGCAAAAGGCCGCGGCGGGCGCGGATGCGATCGTCACCTCGGGCGGCGTTTCGGTCGGCGAAGCCGATTTCGTGCGCCGGCTGATGGCGGAGCTCGGCGAAGTGCTGTTCTGGAAGATCGCCATGCGTCCCGGACGGCCGATGGCATTCGGCCGCATCGGCAACGCGTTCCTCTTCGGCCTGCCCGGCAACCCGGTCGCGGTGATGGTGACGTTCTACCAGTTCGTGCGCGAAGCGCTGCTGCACCTTGGCGGCCGCAGCGGAGAGCTTGCGCCCACCCGGCTGCGCGCCATCGCGGCGACGGCCATGCGCAAGATCCCGGGACGCACCGAGTATCAGCGCGGCATCCTGTTCCAGGAGGGCAGCGAATGGAAGGTGCGCACCACGGGTCAGCAGGGCTCGGGGGTGCTGCGCTCGATGTCGGAAGCGAACTGCTTCCTCGTGCTCGAGCATGAGCGCGGAACGATCCACGCGGGCGATCCGGTCTCCGTGCAGCCGTTCGAAGGTCTCGTCTAGATCGATGAGCGAAGCGCGCTTCGAGTGCGACGTGCTCGTGATCGGCAGCGGCGCCTCCGGCATGTCGGCGGCGATCACGGCCGCTTCCCAAGGCCTCGATGTTCTCGTCGTAGAGAAAGAACCGCGCTTTGGCGGCACGACGGCCCGCTCGGGCGGCTGGCTGTGGGTGCCGGGAACGCACCTCTCCACCGAGCAGGGAATTCAAGAGCCGCTCGGAGCGGCGCGCACCTATCTCCGCCACGAGACGACGACGCATTTCGACGCCGCGCGGGTCGATGCCTTCCTCAACCACGGGCCGCAGGCGATCGAGTTTTTCACGCGCAACACGTGCGTGCAGTTCGACATGCCGCCGGTGTTCCCCGACTATCACGCCGAAGCACCCGGCGGCCGCGATGGCGGACGCTCGATGCTCACGCGTCCGTTCGATGGACGGGAACTGGGCGTGCGCGTGCGCGACCTCGCTCCGCCGCTTCCCGAGCTGACCGTGTTCGGCATGATGCTCGGCTCGGGCAAGGACATCTGGCACTTGATGCGCGCGTTCCAGTCGATCGAATCGTTCGTCTACGTCGTGAAGCGGCTCGGCCGGCATTTCCTCGATGTGCTGCTGCACGGCCGTGGCATGACGCTCACGAACGGCAACGCGCTCGCCGGGCGGCTTGCAAAGGCGGCGATCGATCTCGGCATCCCGATGTGGCTCTCGTCGCCCGCGCAGAAGCTCATCGTCGAGAACGGCACGGTGGTCGGCGCCATCGTCGACCACGATGGACAGGCGACGAACGTGTGGGCGCGCGCCGGCGTGGTGCTCGCGTGCGGCGGCTTTCCGCACGACGTGAAACGGCGCAAAGATTTTTTTCCGCATGCTCCCAGCGGACGCGAGCACTGGAGCCCTTCGCCGCCCGGCAACACCGGCGATGGGCTCGCGCTCGCCGAGGCAGTCGGCGGGCAGATCGATGCGACGATCCCGAATGCCGCGGCGTGGGTGCCGACGTCTGTGACGCAGCGTGCGGACGGCTCGAGCGGCGTGATGCCGCACTTCATCGATCGCGCAAAGCCGGGGGTGATTGCGGTGACGCGGCACGGACGCCGCTTCGCCAATGAGGCCAACTCGTACCACGACTTCGTGCAGGACCTGGTCGCCGCAACGCGCGGCGACCGCGAGATCTTCGCCTGGGAAATCTGCGACCACCGCACGCTGCGCCAGTACGGCATGGGCTGCGTCGCGCCGTTCCCGCTGCCGATCGGCCGTCACCTGCGTTCGGGCTACCTGAAGCGCGGCAGAACGATCGCCGAGCTTGCGCGCGCGATCGGCGTCGAGCCCGCCGCGCTGCAGACGAGCATCGATCAATTCAACCGGCACGCGCGCAACGGTGAGGATCCCGAGTTCGGCAAGGGAAGCACCGCGTACAACCGGTTCCAGGGCGATGCGCTGAATCAGCCGAATCCATGCGTGCGCCCGCTCGAGACACCGCCGTTTTATGCAATCCGCATGGTGATCGGCGACATCGGCACGTTCGCCGGGCTGGCGACGGACGCGCGTGGCCGCGTGCTCGATGCTGCTCACCGTCCGATCGCGGGTCTTTATGCCGTCGGCAATGACGCGCAGAGCATCATGGGCGGCAACTATCCGGGCGCCGGGATCACATTGGGTCCGGCGCTCACCTTCGGCTACATCGCCGGCATGTCGCTCGCCGAATCCGCGCGCGGCGGCAAGCCGGTGCAACGCATGCAAACCGTCGCGGAAACTGCTACCTGAGCCATGACCGAAAAAGCCTTCGCTTCGCAAGCCGACCTGCGGGAAAAGCAGGTCACATTCACGAAACTTTCCGAGCACGCCTACGCCTACACCGCCGAGGGAGATCCGAACACCGGTGTCATCGTCGGTGACGATGCGGTGCTGGTCGCCGATGCACAGGCGACGCCCGCGATGGCGCGCGACGTGATCGCACGCATCCGCGAAGTCACCGACAAGCCGATCCGGTATGTCGTCCTCACCCATTACCATGCCGTTCGCGTGCTGGGCGCTTCGGCGTATGGCGCGCAGCAGATCATCGCCAGCGAAGACACGCGCGACCTGATCGTCGAGCGCGGCGAGCAGGACAAGGCGAGCGAGATCGGACGCTTCCCGCGCCTTTTTCGTGACGTCGAAAGCGTGCCGCCGGGACTGACGTGGCCGACGCTCACGTTCCGCGAGCGGATGACGCTGTGGCTTGGCAAGCTGGAAGTGCAGATCCTGCAGCTCGGCCGCGGCCACACCAAGGGCGACACCGTGGTGTGGCTGCCGCAGGAGCGGGTGCTGCTCTCCGGCGACCTGGTCGAGTTCGATGCCGCGGCGTATGGCGGCGATGCGTATTTCGGCGACTGGCCGGCGACGCTCGATCGACTCGCTGCCCTGAAGCCGGTGGTGCTGGTGCCCGGAAGGGGACCGGCGCTGCTCGGAGAGAATCGCGTTGCGGCCGGCCTCGCGAGCACGAAATCCTTCGTCTCCGAGCTGTTTGACAGCGTGAAGCGGCTCGTCGGCGAAGGCAAGGACTTGAAGGGCGCGTACCGGGCGACTTACGAGAGCCTCAAGCCCCGCTACGGCCACTGGGTGATCTTCGATCACTGCCTGCCGTTCAACGTCTCGCGCGCCTACGACGAGGCGAGCGGGCAGTCCGATCCACGCATCTGGACCGCCGAGCGCGACATCGCAATGTGGCGCGCGCTCGAATCGTGAATTCTCGTTGAGGGTTCACGCGATCCTGCCGCCGCAGGACGAACTCGGCACTTCGACACCAAAGGGAGGCAGTCATGAACGTGAAGCGAGGTATGTATCTGACGTCAATTGCATGTGCCATCGCGTGCGCGGGAGGCTTTGGCCAGGCGGCGCTTGCCGCAAACGACGAACCGCTGCGCGACAAGTGGGCACCGACCGAATGGGGCGCCGACGACAAGGTCGGTGCCGCCAACCGTCGGACCGCAGCATCGGTATTGAAGGCGATGCAGCTCGTGAAGCAGGGAAAGGTCGCGACCCTGGGCAAGATCTATCAGCACGACGCTCCTGGGTTCGGGTCGCGCGGCTGGCGCATGGTGATCCCGGGGCTGCCCACCGGCGGCCCGTTCGGCAAACAGGAACTGGTCTACAACGATGAGTACGTGGCCA
>DASUMM010000157.1:0-6742 GCA_036277655.1 Burkholderiales bacterium
AGCCACAGCGGCGGCCATTCGATGGAGATCGGGTACGCGGTGACGTTGCAGACGCGATCGCCGGTGGTCACCGTCGAATGCTCGCGGTCGATGTGGCTCTCGATGTAGCGGTCGACCGCCGAGAGGAAGTTCTGGCAGTGATAGCGCGTGTGGAAACCGAGGATGTCGGCCTGCAACATCGACTGCAGAATCTCGCTGCGCCAGGGGCAGATGCCGAACGTCTCCTCGTTCGGCCAGGGGATGTGCCAGAAGAGTGCGATCGTCGCATCCGGCAGCCGCTGACGAATCAGTCCGGGCAGCAGCGAGAAGTGATAGTCCTGCACGAGCACCAGCGGGCGCTCGCCGCGCGCTTCTTTCCTCACGGCGTCGGCGAAGCGTTCCGACACCGTTCGATAGTGCTGCCAGTCGGCGCTGCGGAACGTCGGCCGCACGTAAGCGAGATGGCAGAGCGGCCAGAGGCCTTCGTTCGAGAAGCCGTAGTAATAGCCTTGCTCTTCGCTTTCCGTCAGCCATACCCGGCGCAGCGAATAACGCGGATCCTGCGGCGGCACGCGCACGCGATCGTGCAGGTCGACGACTTCCCGATCCGCCGTGCCGCTGCCATGCGCGACCCACACCCCGGCGCACGCGCGCACCACTGGTTCGAGTGCCGTCACCATGCCGCTCGCCGGATACTGCACTTCGACTTCCGCGCCGACCCGGTTGTGAACGTACGGCTCGCGATTCGAGACGACGATGAGTTGCGCATTCTCCAGATGCACGCGCACCACCTGCTGCAGCGCTTCCGGTGTCCAGTTCTCGCGGAAGTCCGCTTCCAGGCGGTGCGTATCCTCGATTTCGCGCAGCACCTGCCGCACCTGCGAGAGCACGCCTTGCGCCGGATGCGTCGCCTCGGCACCGAGCATGCCCAGGCGCCGGATGTCGCGCACGAGCGCGGCCACCCAGCCGCGCAGCACCACCCAGGCCACGAGAACGCACAACAACAGCACCACCGCGCCCGACAGCGCGAGGAAGCCCACGAGATAATCCCGCGCACGCGATTGCCGGCGATCGATGAATCCGAGATCGTGGACGATCGTCACGCTGTAGTTCTGGGCGGCGAACTTCGCCATCGGAAAGCGCGCGATGTGCAGCAGGCTTTGCGATCCCTGCACCAGCTCAAAGCTCGCCGCCGGCAGCGGCGCTGTCGGGCAGCTGACTTCCTCGACGGCGCCGTCGGCGCGATACAGCGTCCTGCCGGCGCCGGCGCAGACCAGCACCGCGACCAGCCGCCGGTCGCTCGTGATGCGCGAGAGGTAGCGGCGGATCTGCAGATCCGAGCGTGTGGCGAGCAGCGGTTCGAGCCCTTCCTCGATGGAGTTGAAGACGAGCTGCGCGCGCATGTCGACGTCGGCCTGGAACCACTCGGTCAGCAGGCGCTCGGCAAACGGAATCGCGAAGTAGGTGACGCCCCCGAGCGCAAGCAGCAGCGGGATGCCGAATTTCCACAGCACATGCTTCAACATCGAAGCGTCTTGCTGGATCGGGGGCTCGACTCGGGGCGTGGCGCGGGGCATCCCCTCTGTCGGACCGCCGCCGGCCGTTACGGTTCCGTGCGGAGTGCGCTCTCTGGGTTAGAATTTCGTTGTTTTCAGGTACTTGGTGCATGGCCCACACTCTTTACGACAAGCTTTGGGACGCCCACGTGGTTCACGTCGAGGACGACGGAACGACGCTTCTCTATATCGACCGGCATCTCGTGCACGAGGTCACCAGTCCGCAGGCCTACGAAGGCCTCAAGGTGGCCGGCCGCACGCCGTGGCGGGTCGATTCCATCGTCGCCACCGCGGACCACAACACGCCCACCACCGGCTGGGAGCGCGGAATCGAAGGCATCGAGGATCCGACCTCGCGCATCCAGGTCCAGACGCTCGACGACAACATCCGCAAGTACGGCGCAAAGGCGTATTTCCCGTTCCTCGATCGGCGCCAGGGCATCGTGCACGTGATCGGTCCGGAGCAGGGCGCGACGCTTCCCGGCATGACGGTCGTCTGCGGCGACTCGCACACCAGCACCCATGGCGCGTTCGGCTGCCTCGCGCATGGCATTGGCACTTCCGAAGTGGAACACGTGCTTGCCACGCAGTGCCTGGTGAGCAGGAAGATGAAGAACATGCGCGTGAGCGTCGAGGGCTCGCTCGCGCGCGGCGTCACCGCGAAGGACGTCGCGCTCGCGATCATCGGACGCATCGGCACTGCGGGCGGCACCGGCAGCGCGATCGAGTTTGCCGGCAGCACCATCCGCGCGCTTTCGATGGAAGGGCGCATGACCCTTTGCAACATGTCGATCGAGGCGGGTGCGCGGGCCGGCATGGTCGCGGTCGACGACGCCACCATTGCGTACCTCAAGGGCCGACCCTTCGCGCCGACCGGCGCGCAGTGGGATGCAGCGGTTGCGTACTGGCGTACGTTGAAAAGCGATCCGGGCGCGAAATTCGATCGCGAAGTGACGCTGCGTGGCGAGGAAATCCGCCCGCACGTGACGTGGGGCACGTCGCCGGAGATGGTCGTCTCGGTCGAGGAGCAGGTTCCCGATCCCGATCGCGAGAAGGACGCCACCCGGCGCGAAGGAATGGAGCGCGCGCTTGCCTACATGGGCCTCAAGCCCCGCATGCCGATCACCGAGATCCGGCTCGACAAGGTGTTCATTGGCTCCTGCACCAATTCACGCATCGAGGATCTGCGAATCGCCGCTTCCGTGGTGAAGGGCCGGCGCGTGGCACAGAACATCAAGCTTGCGATGGTGGTGCCGGGCTCCGGTCTGGTGAAGGCGCAGGCCGAGCGGGAAGGGCTGGACCGGGTGTTTCGCGAAGCCGGCTTCGAGTGGCGGGAGCCCGGCTGCTCGATGTGCCTGGCGATGAATGCCGATCGGCTGGAGCCGGGCGAGCGTTGCGCGTCGACGTCGAACCGGAACTTCGAAGGGCGCCAGGGCGAGGGCGGTCGCACGCACCTGGTCAGCCCCGCGATGGCAGCCGCCGCTGCGATCGCCGGGCATTTCGTCGATGTCCGGGGGTGGCGCTAGATGCAGAAGTTCACCGTCCTGGAAGGAATCGTCGCGCCGCTCGATCGCGCCAACGTCGACACCGATCAGATCATCGCCAAGCAGTACCTGAAGTCGATCGCGAGAACCGGATTCGGCGCCAACCTGTTCGACGCCTGGCGCTTCCTCGACCGGGCGCAACCCGGCGTCGATCCGTCGCAGCGCGCGCTCAATCCGGATTTCGTGCTGAACCAGCCGCGCTATCGCGGCGCATCGATCCTGCTCGCGCGCAAGAATTTCGGCTGCGGGAGCTCGCGCGAGCACGCCCCCTGGGCGCTGCTGGAATACGGCTTTCGCTGCGTGATCGCCCCGTCCTTTGCCGACATCTTCCACACCAACTGCCTGAAGAACGGGTTGCTGCCGGTGCCGCTTTCGGAAAGCGAGGTGGACCGGCTTTTCTACGATTGCGCCGCGTTCCCCGGTTTCCGCGTGACCGTCGATCTTGCCGAGCAGACCGTGGCGACGCAGGACCGCTCGGCGGTGTTTCGCTTCGACATCGACCCGTTCCGCAAGTACTGCCTGCTGAACGGGCTCGACGAGATCGGGCTGACGCTGCGTCACGCCGACAAGATCCGGGCGTACGAGGCGCGCCGCCAGGCCGACCTGCCCTGGCTGTTCCGCTAGCCGCATGAAAATTGCCGTGCTGCCGGGCGACGGCATCGGCGCGGAAATCGTCGCGCCGGCGCTCGCGGTCCTCGAGCGGCTCGTTGCCGACTTGCAGGTCGAACAGGCGCCGGTCGGCGGCGCTGCCTACGACGCCTCCGGCGACCCTCTGCCGGCAGCTACGCTTGCGCTCGCCCGCAGCGCGGATGCGATCCTCTTCGGCGCCGTGGGCGCGCCGCAGTACGACGCGCTCGAGCGATCGAAGCGTCCGGAGCAGGCGCTGCTGCGACTGCGCAAGGAGCTCGGCTTGTTCGCCAACCTGCGCCCGGCGCAGGTGCATCCGGAGCTGGCGTCGGCTTCCACGCTGAAGCCGGAAGTCGTCTCGGGCCTCGACCTCCTGATCGTCCGCGAGTTGACCGGCGACATCTACTTCGGCCAGCCGAAAGGAATCCGCGTGACCGACGGGGAGCGCGAGGGCTTCGACACGATGAAGTACCGCGAGAGCGAGATCCGCCGCATCGCCGCAGTCGCCTTCGAAGCGGCGCGCAAGCGCTCGCGCCGCGTCTGCTCGGTCGACAAGGCCAACGTGCTCGAGACCTCGCAGCTCTGGCGCGAGGTGGTGACCGACGTCGGGAGGGGCTACGCCGATGTCGAGCTGACGCATATGTACGTCGACAACTGCGCGATGCAGCTCGTGCGCGAGCCCAAGCGCTTCGACGTCATCGTGACCGGCAACATGTTCGGCGACATTCTTTCCGACGAAGCGTCGATGCTCACCGGCTCGATCGGCATGCTGCCGTCGGCATCACTGGATGCCAGCGGCAAGGGCCTCTACGAACCCATCCATGGATCGGCGCCGGATCTCGCCGGCAAAGACGTCGCCAATCCGCTGGCGACGATTCTTTCCGCAGCGATGATGCTGCGCTATTCGCTCGGGCGCTCGCGTGAAGCCGCGCGCATTGAAGCTGCGGTCACGAGCGCGTTGCGCGAAGGAGCTCGCACTGCCGACATATATACTGCCGGTACGCGACTCGTCGGCACGGCCGAAATGGGTCGCGCAGTGCTGGAGAAACTGTGATGTTGCGTGTCGGAATCGTCGGTTGGCGTGGCATGGTCGGCTCGGTGCTCGTGCAGCGCATGCGCGAGGAGCGCGACTTCGAGCTGATCGAGCCGGTGTTCTTTTCCACTTCGCAGGCGGGCGGCAAGGGGCCGGACATCGGCAAGGAGACCGGGCCGGTGGCGAACGCGCTCGACGTCGATGCGCTCTCGAAGCTGCCGGTGATCATTTCCTGTCAGGGCGGCGACTACACGAAGGACGTCTATCCGAAGCTGCGCAGCGCCGGCTGGAAAGGCTACTGGATCGACGCGGCGAGCGCGCTGCGCATGCAGGACGACGCGGTGATCATTCTCGATCCGGTCAACCTGCCGCTCATCCAGGATGCCGTCGCGCGCGGCGGCAAGAATTTCATCGGCGGCAACTGCACCCTCAGCCTGATGCTGATGGGCCTGGCGGGCTTGTTCCAGAAGGACCTCGTCGAGTGGGTGACGTGCATGACCTACCAGGCAGCCTCCGGCGCCGGAGCGTCGGCGATGCGCGAGCTGGCGGAGCAGATGCTTCATCTCGGAGAGGCGGCGAAACCGGCGCTCGAAGATCCTGCACAAAGTGCGCTCGACATCGACCGGCGCGTCGGCCATGCGTTGCGCAACGGCGGATTGCCGAAGCGCGAGATCGGCTACCCGCTTGCGGCGAGCCTGCTGCCGTGGATCGACACGGATCTCGGCAATGGCCAGAGTCGCGAAGAATGGAAAGGGCAGGCGGAAACCAACAAGATCCTCGGCCGCAGCGAGCGGCCGGTGCCGGTCGATGGCATTTGCGTGCGCGTTGGCGCGATGCGCTGCCACAGCCAGGCGCTGACGGTGAAGCTCCGGCAGAACGTGCCGCTCGACGAAGTCGAAGGCATCGTCGCCGAGGCGAATGATTGGGTCAAGGTCGTTCCCAACCGCAAGCCCGAGACGCTTGCCCAACTGACGCCCGCGGCGGTGACCGGGACGCTCAAGGTTCCTGTCGGCCGGTTGCGCAAGATGAACATGGGCCCCGAGTACCTCGCCGCTTTCACCGTTGGTGACCAGTTGCTATGGGGCGCCGCAGAGCCGCTCCGCCGCATGGTGAGGATCCTGCTCGATGCCGGCGCGGTGCGCTGAGCACTCCAAGAAATACTCTTAGCTTGCATGGCTAATGCCATGATGTTATGGTGCTCAGCCCGGGGGGAACGGCTCGCGAGGTTGTAGCGTGCGCAAGGGGATTACATTGTTTCGGCTCCTTTTGACGGCGTGTTTCGTCCTGCCGGCGTTCGGCCATGCCGCAGGGCTTGGTCGACTCACGGTCCACTCTGCGCTCGGCGAGCCGCTGCGCGCCGAAGTCGAAGTGACCTCGGTGCAGCCGAACCAGGAAGATTCCCTCGCCGCCCGGCTTGCATCGCAGGAAGCGTTCCGCCAGGCGGGCGTGGAATACGGATCGAGCCTGATGTCGATCCGCGTCACGCTGGAGAAGCGGGATGGCAAGCCGATCGTGCGGCTTACGTCGACCCGTCCGATCAACGAACCATTCATGAACGTGCTGCTGGAACTGCAATGGTCGCAGGGCCGGCTGGTGCGCGAGTTCACGTTCCTTCTCGATCCGCCCGGCTACCGCGGCGAGCGGCCGGCTGCCGCTGCCGTTCCGGCACCCGCACAGGCGACCACAACGGAAGCGCCGACGGTGGCACGAGTAGCGCCAGCACCAATGCCACCGGAAGGGAAGCCGCTTGCGCCGCAGGCTGCACCGGCTGCGCGGACCTACGAGATCAAGCGAGGCGACACGCTGGGCAGGATTGCGCGCGAGACGCGGCCCGAGGGCGTGACGTTCCAGCAAATGCTCGCCGCACTTTATCGAGCGAATCAGGGCGCATTCATCAGCGGCAACATGAACCTGATGCGCAGCGGCCGTATTCTGCAGATCCCGGATCGCGAGGCGGTCTCGGCAATCAGCGCCGGCGAAGCAAGCCAACTCGTGCGAAAGCA
>DASUMM010000158.1:0-9534 GCA_036277655.1 Burkholderiales bacterium
TCTGCCTGTGCGATGCGTCGAAGCTGGTCCCTGTTCTCGGCAAGTTTCCTTTGCCGATCGAAGTGTTTCCAATGGCGCGCAGCTACGTCGGCCGCGAGATGCTCAAGCGCAACGCGCATCCCGTGCTGCGCGAGAACTTCCAGACCGACAACGGCAACGTGATCCTCGATTGCCACGGGATGACGATCCTCGATCCGCCTGCGCTCGAGTCAGACCTCAACCAGATCGCGGGCGTGGTGACGAACGGCATTTTTGCGCGCCGCGGTGCGGATGTGTTGCTGCTCGCCGGGCCGGACGGCGTGAAGACGCTGACGGCCAAGCGGTAAGCGCGGCGCTCCTTGCGCCTCCTTGTTCGTCTGCCGCTCGCCGGCGTCTTCTTTCTGTGCGTCACCGCGAGCGCGCAGGACACCGGTCCGGTCCACCCCGCCCCGTATCTGCCTTCGCCGCCGGCGACCGTCGACGAAATGCTCCGGCTGGCGGAACTCAACCGCGACGACGTGGTGTATGACCTCGGCTCGGGCGACGGGCGGGTCGTGATCGCAGCGGCGCAGAAGTTCGGCGCCCGCGGGGTCGGCATCGAGATCGACGGCCAGCTGGTTGCGCAAAGCAGGGCGAATGCCGAGCGCGCCGGGGTCGAGCATCGCGTGCGATTCATTCCGCAGGACCTGTTCCAGGCGAACCTCGCCGAGGCCACGGTCATCACGCTTTACCTGTCGCCCAACCTGAACCTGCGGCTGCGTCCCGCGCTGCTCGCGCTCAAGCCCGGAACGCGAATCGTCTCGCATGCGTCGGACTTCGGCGACTGGAAGCCCGATCGCAGGAGCGCCATTCGCAAGGACGTGCGGCTGTGGTTCGTTCCGGCACGCATCGCCGGCTTGTGGCGCGGAACCACCGGCTCGCGGCCGCTCGAGATGGAGTTCTCGCAGCGCTATCAGGAGATCGCAGCGAATGCGCGGCTGGATGGTGTGGCTGCGCAAGTCTGGGAGGCAAGCCTGCAGGCGGATCGCGTCCGCTTCGTGATCGTCGATGCACCGGACACTGCCAATGAGGCGAGCCTTTATTTCGAGGGCGCCATCCGCGGTAACGCGATGGAAGGAAGCGTCGAGCGCGGCGTCGGGGCAGCGCGCAGCGTCGAGCACTTTCGCATCGAGCGGAGATGAGGCGGCTACAGGCGCTTCACGAAAACCTTGGAACCGCGCTTCCAGTTGTAGAGCGCCTTGCGCTGCTCCGGCAGCGCGCTGACGCCGGCTTCGCGGAACCCTTGCCCGATGAACCAGTGCGCGGCGCGCGTCGTGAGCGCAAATAGTTGCCGGATGCGCAGCTGCTTCGCGAGCGTTTCGCACGCTTGCAGCAGCCGCTCGCCGTGGCCGGTGTCGCGATATTCCGGAGCCACGGCAAGGCATGCGAACTCGGCGCTCTTCGCTCCGGCCATCGGGTAGAGCGCCGCGCAGCCCTCGATCACCCCGTCGCGCTCGATCACCTGGAAGTTGGTGATCTCCCGCTCGAGCATTTCGCGATTGCGCTTGACGAGCGTGCCATCGGCTTCCAGCGGCTCGATGAGCGAAAGGATGCCTCCGACGTCCTCGATGCGCGCCGGTCGCAGCTTCTGCACCGGGTCGGCGGTGACCATCGTGCCGGCACCCGAATGGGTAAACAACTCGAGCAGTGTGCCGCCGTCAATGCGGCGCGAGATCAGGTGCACCCGGCCGACGCCGCCTGCGAGCGCGCGCACCGCAGCTTCCAGCACCCGCACCGAGTTCGCGCGCTTTTCATCTTTGGCGATCAGTGTCTCGACTTCGCGCACCGTCAGCTCGCTGAGCGCCTCCCCCTTGCGATCCGCCGGCAGCCGGTCGGTCAGAAGCAGCAGCTTGTCTGCCTTCAGGCCGAGAGCGACGCTTTCCGCGACGTCCTCCCAGGCGAGGTTGAACACTTCGCCGGTCGGCGAGTAGCCGATGTGCGGCACCAGCACCAGCTCGCCGTCATCCAGCCGCTTGGCGATCGCGCCGGCGTCGACTTTCCGCACTTCGCCGGTGAACTGATAGTCGACGCCATCGACGATCCCGATCGGCCGCGCGGTGATGTAATTTCCCGAAGCGACGCGGATCTGCGCGCCGGCCATCGGCGAATTCGGCAGGCCCTGGGAGAAGAGCGCCTCGATCTCGACGCGCAACGCACCCGCCGCGTGCTTCACCGCCGTGAGCGAAGCTGCGTCGGTGATGCGCAGGCCTTTCGCATAGCGGGAGCGATGGCCTTTCGCGCGCAGCTCGGATTCGATCTGCGGCCGGGCGCCGTGCACCAGCACCAGGCGGATGCCGAGCGCCGAAAGCAGGTTGACGTCGTGGATGAAGGAGACGAAGCGGGCGCGCTCGGCGGCAAGCTCGCCGCCGAAGCCGATCACGAATACGCGGCCGCGGAATGCGTGGACGTAGCGGGCCGCCTGCCGGAACCAGCGCACGAAAGCTTCCGGATGCTGCATCTCGGGCACGCGCCCCCCTTTGTATTTTCAGGGATTCTAAGCGAGCGCGCCGGCCGGTCAACGCGAGGGCGTACGATAGCGTTGTGCCAGAGGGAAGCGGAGGACGCCATGCAGAAAATTTGGATCGCACTTTGCATCGGATTGTCGGCAAGCAGCGCCGCGTACGCTGCGGTCGACGACGCCGACGATTGGGCCATGTTTTCGCGCATCCTCGCGCTCGTGCAGCCGATCGTGCACCTGGCGGCACACTCCGCGGACCCGCAGGCCGCGCAGAAAGCGATGGACTCGGTGCTGGCAGGCCGTGACCCGCGCGCAAACCGCATCGCTTCCGACTTGTTGGAAGAAGCGCTGGCCGACATTCCGCCAGAGCACCGTCCGCTCATTCATTCGATCGGTCGCGACATGCTCGTCCTCGCGCGACGACAGCAGGCGCGCGCAGAGGCCGGACTTTCCGACGCACCGGTCGAACGGGCGATCCGCGCGCGCAAGGAATTGCACGCGATGGGCCTGCGCTACTGGGACGAGCAGCAGTTCCGCGAGGCGCAGGCGCGCGGCGATACGATCGCGGTCGAGCTTTTTCTCGCCGCGCGAGGCCTTAAAAATCTCCCTGGAGCGCGTTGAGCGCGGCAAGCGCGGCGAGCGCCGCCGTCTCCGTGCGCAGCACGCGCGGACCAAGGCGACACGCAACGAAGCCCGCCGAGACGAAGGAGCGCTCCTCCTCGGCGTCGAAGCCGGCTTCCGGCCCGACGGCGATCGAAAGTGGAGTGCGCGCGAATGCCTTCAGACTGATCTGCCCGCGCGGGCTGAGGAGCGCGCCTGCCGACCCGCTCGCCAGCGTGCAGCGCTCTACCGGCAACGGCGGACGGACCTCGGGAATTCGATTGCGGCCGCATTGCTCGCACGCCGCGATCACCACGCGCCGCCAGTGCCCGAGCCTTGCGGCTGCGCGATCCGCGGAAAGCCGCACCACCGACTTTCCGGAGAGCACCGGCTGAATCGCCGCCACGCCGAGTTCCACCGCCTTCTGGATGACGAAATCCATGCGGTCGGTGCTGGTCAGCCCTTGCAGCAGCGTGACCTGCAGCGGCGATTCGCGCTCCACGTCGGCATGGGCACCCACCTCCGCAACCACGCTGCCGCGCGCGACGGACTGCAACGTGGCCTCGTACTCGCCGCCGGTTCCGTCGAAGAGGACGAGCGCATCGCCTGGCGAGAGCCGTAGCACGCGCGCTGCATGATGGGCTGCTTCCGGCGGCAGCTCGAGCCGTGCACCCGCGCGCAGTCCGTGCGCGACGTAGAACCTGGATGTTCTGCCGCGCAGCTCCTTCATCGTGCCGCTAGTACTTTCGAGAACAGGTGCCGTACGCCGCGCACGATCCAGCGGATCGCGAAGATCGCGAGAAGCAGGAAGAGGCAAAGCAGAACGAGGAACGCGACCGGGTGCGCAAGGGCGAGCCACAATCCGGCCGGCACTGCGGCGTCCTCGGTGAAGGATGCCAGCCAGTTGCTGAAGGGCTCGGGCGACGCATTGATGGCGGCGCGTCCGCCCGCTTTCGTCAGATGCGTGCTGCCGCTCACCGCGCCGCCGAGGATCGCTGCTGCGAGCGCGGTTGCGGTGCCGCTATCGCCGAATACGGCAGCCGCGAGCGCCGCGCCGGCCGGAATCCGGATCGCGGTATGCACCACATCCCACACGCTGTCCAGCCACGGCAGCTTGTCGGCGAAGAACTCGACGAACGTCATGAAACCGCTCGCCGCGAGCACGACCGGCGAAGCGAGCACCTGCAGGTGCGAAGGCAGCTCGATCCAGCCGAGAAATCCCGCGCCGCCGATGCAAAAGAGCGTCGCGTAAAGACGCAAGCCCGAGCCCCAGGCGAGCGCCATCGCCAGCGCAAGCTCGGGCAGGTGCTGCGCGATGCCCTGCAGGGACGGCATGCTACGATTCTCGCATGGTGGCGACACCGTCTCCGGTGTGCAATTTCGGCTGGAAAGCGGTCGATTTCGACCTGCCCGGCGTCGATGGAAAGCGCTACACGCTCGCCAACGTGCGCGGGCCGAACGGCGTGCTGGTGATGTTCCTCTGCAACCATTGCCCGTACGTGAAGGCCGTGCTGGATCGCATCGTGCGCGACTGCAAGGAGCTTGCCGCCGAAGGAATCGGCTCGATCGCGATCATGTCGAACGACCCAGCTGAATACGCCGAGGATTCGTTCGACAACATGAAGCGCGTCGCGCGCGAGCGTGCATTCCCGTTTCCGTACGTGCTCGACGAGACGCAAGCAACGGCGCGCGCGTACGACGCCCAGTGCACGCCCGATTTCTTCGGCTTCAATGCGAAGCTCGAGCTGCAGTACCGCGGACGCCTCGATGTGTCGCGCACCAGTGCCGTGCCGAATGCTCGGCGGGACCTCTACGAGGCGATGGTGCAGGTCGCACGGACCGGCCAGGGACCGAAGGATCAGATCGCGTCGATCGGCTGCTCGATCAAGTGGCGCAGGTGAGTTAGCGGGTACAGGTCCAGGCGGCGATCTCGCAGCGATCGCCGCATCGTCGCAGCGCTTTCGCTTCTGCCTCCTGGCGCGTCACGCCCTGCTGCACCACGTGCTTTTTCCCGCCGCGCGCGAGCGCCATGCAGCCGCGGCTCGCCTCGCCGACGACTTCGCAGCGCTCGTGCGAGCACTGGCGCAGCGCCTCGAGTTTTGCCTCACGGCTCGTCTTGCGGTCGGTCGCCCAGCCGACGCTGCCGCTCTCCGGGTGATACGCGATCGCAGCGTGCGCTGAAGCGCGCTTTGGCTCCTCCTTCGCGAGCGCGGCAGCGCTGAGGCCGAACGCAAGCGCGACCAGCAGGACGGAGAACGTCCTCACATCGTTGCGCCGAGGATCCACGGCGCGAATTCATCGTCGCCGTAGCCGAAAAGCTCGCTCTTCGTCTTGCGGCCGGAGGCGGTCTCCAGGATCAGGTCGAAGAACCGCCGGCCGACCTCCTCGATCGACTCCTTGCCGTCGATGATCGTGCCGCAGTTGATGTCCATGTCCTCTTCCTGGTGCTCGAAGAGCGCGGTGTTCGTCGCCAGCTTGAGCGAGGGCGCTGGCTTGCAGCCGTACGCCGAGCCGCGGCCGGTGGTGAAGCAGATCAGGTTGGCGCCGCCGGCGACCTGACCCGTGGCGGAGACAGGGTCGAACCCGGGCGTGTCCATGTACACGAAGCCTTTCGCCCTCACCGGTTCGGCGTATTCGTAGACGTCGACGAGATTCGTGGTGCCGCCCTTCGCGACCGCGCCGAGCGATTTTTCGAGGATCGTCGTCAGCCCGCCCGCCTTGTTGCCGGGCGAAGGGTTGTTGTTCATCTCGTTGCCGTTGCGCTTCGTGTAGTCCTCCCACCAGCGGATGCGCCGGATGAGCTTCTCGCCGACTTCGCGCGACACCGCGCGCCTGGTGAGCAGGTGCTCTGCGCCATAGATTTCCGGTGTCTCCGAAAGAATCGCAGTCCCGCCATTGCGCACCAGCAAATCGACCGCTGCGCCGAGCGCCGGATTGGCGCTGATTCCGGAGTATCCGTCCGAGCCGCCGCATTGCAGGCCGAGGACCAGGTGGCTTGCGGAGACCGTCTCACGCTTCACGTCGTTCGCCTGCGGCAGCAGCGCTTCGATGCGTGCGATTCCTTCGCGCACCGCCTTGCCGGTGCCGCCCTTTTCCTGGATCGTGTACGCGGCAATGCGGTCGGCGCGCTTCAGCTCGCGTATCGACGGAATGCGATCGATCTGGTTCGCTTCGCACCCCAGGCCGACGACCTGCACGGCGAAGAAGTTCGGGTGGCGCGCATAGCCGGCGAGCGTCCGCCGCAGCATCTCGACGGCTTCCCCCTCCGAATCCATGCCGCAGCCCGACTTGTGCGTGAGCGCGACCACGCCGTCGACGTTCGGATAGGCATCGAGCCGGTTCTCGAAGTGGCGCGCAATCATGCGCGCGACCGTCGCCGAGCAGTTGACGCTCGTCAGGATGCCGATGTAGTTGCGCGTGGCGACGCGACCGTCGGCACGGACGATGCCCTGGAATGTCGCGGGCGAAGCCAGGAAGTCGACCGGCCGGGCGTCCGCGCCGTACGCATAGTCGCGCTCGAAATCGCCCATCGCGACGTTATGCACATGCACGTGCTCGCCCGTCCGGATGTCGCGCGTGGCAAATCCGATGATCTGGTTATAGCGCCGCACTGGCTGGCCCTTGTGCATGTCGCGGACCGCGACCTTGTGGCCGGCCGGCACGCGCGTCGCCACCGCGACGCTTCCTTCCTTGACGAGCGTCGTTCCGGGTGCAAGGTCCACGCGCGCGATGACGACGTCGTCTGCGGAGTTGAGGCGGATGGTGAGATCTGCGGCTTGCAGCATCGCGGGCTCCTCGCTTTCGGCGTGATTCTATCGATTCAGGCGCGCGCGACCGCTTCCTTCAGCGCCGCGACCTCCGCATCGATCGCTGCCTCGGCAGCGAACGAGCGCTTGGCCTGCCCGTACCAGTATCGGGCGTTCGAGGTGTCGCCTTCCATCCGGTGCACGATGCCGTGCGCCCAGCAGGAAAGCATGGATTCTTCGTCCTGCTGCACGATCGCGTGTGCACGCTGCCAGTCGCCACGCTCGAGCCACTCCACGGCCCGCTCGAGCTCGTGTTTCTGTACGCTCATGCGGGATACGCAGCAATGCGAGCCCGCAGCCGGGCGTCGAGCGCCGGCGACGCCGAGCCGAGTGCGTCCGCGATGGTGAGCGCCTCGTCGCGGTAGGCAAGGCGCTTCTCCGCAGTCCAGTAGTGCGGCGGCGCATCCATGTTGGCGATGCGGTCGGCGAGCTTGACGATCCAGATCTCGCGCGGCTGCTCGCGGATGCGACGCAGCGAGTCGGCCATCTTGTCGGGGACGTCGCGCTTGGTGAGCGCGTGGACGCCGGCGGCGACCGCACCGCCGAAGCGGCCGACGAGCTCCTCGTGCGTCGTCGTCGTGTCCTCGAGCGTGTCGTGCAACAGCGCGCACGAGACCGCGAGATCCGGATTGGCGAGGCCAAGCACCGGTAAATGCGCGATCACTTCGGCAGCGACGGTCACCACGTGAACCAGATACGGCAACTCCGAGCCGGGAAACTTCTGTTGCAGGTGCTTCTCTGCGGCGAAACGCAGTGCGGCGAGATAACGGTCCGGGGAAAACATCAGGTAGTCCCAGGGGTGGACGAAAGGAGCGCCGCCTGGCGCAGCGCTTCCAGCATGCTGCGCTCGTCGGCCTTGCCCGTGCCGGCAATGTCGAACGCGGTGCCGTGATCGACCGAAGTGCGCAGCACCGGCAAGCCGGCGGTGATGTTGACGCCGAGGTCGAACGCAACGGCCTTGACCGGGCCATGTCCCTGATCGTGGTACATCGCGACGACGAGGTCGAAGTCGCCTCGCAGGGCGCGAAAGAAAAGCGTGTCGGCAGGAAGCGGTCCCTCGACCCGCCAGCCGCGCGAACGGCAGGCGGCGATCGCCGGGACGATCTTCGCTTGCTCTTCGCCGCGCCCGAAGAGGCCTCCTTCCCCCGCATGCGGATTGATGCCGCATACCACGATGCGCGGCTCGGCGACACCGGCGCGCCGCAGCACGTCGCGCCCGCGAGCGATCGTGCGCTCGACGAGCCCGCTATCGATCCGCTCGATCGCATCCAGCAGCCCGATGTGCGTAGTTACGTGGATCACCCGCAGGTTCGGCGCCAGCAGCATCAGCGACACTTCCTTCGTGCCGGTCAGCTCGGCAAGCAGCTCGGTGTGCCCCGGATAGCGATGGCCGGCTGCATTGAGCGCTTCCTTGTTGAGCGGCGCCGTGCAGATCGCGTCGATGCGCTTTTCGCGCGCAAGCGCAACCGCGCGCTTGATGAAGCGATACGCCGCTTCGCCGGCGGCCGCCGAAAGCTTCCCGAACGGAAGCTCTTCCGGAACCAACCCGAGATCGATGCAATCCACCGCGCCATGCTCGAAGCGCGCCTGCCCGGGATCGGGCACGGCGCGAACCGAAAGCGAAACGCGGGCGATCGCCGCAGCCTTGCGCAGGCGCTTCGCATCGCCGATCACGATCGGGCGGCACGACTCGTATACGACCGGATGGTTGAGGGCTTTCATCACCACTTCGGGGCCGACTCCGGCCGGATCGCCCATCGTGATGCCGACGCAGGGCCGGCTCATGCTTGCAGCTCGCGTTTCATTCGCATCACGCAGTGTACGAGCGTATCGGGGCCGCCGAAACCTCCCGCCTTGGTGCAAAGGAGCAGCCGCGGTGGGATCGAGATGCCGAACGGAATCCCCGGCTCGACTTCGCCGAGCAGCCGGAAAGCGCGCAGGCGTCGCGCTCGAAGCACTGCCCTGGCCGTCTCGCCGCCCGTAAGGACATAGGCGGCGATGCCCGAGTGCCTCGCGGCGATGCGGCCGAACGCGTGCACGAGCGGCAGGTCGGCGGCGGTCGGCGGATGCTGCCATTCGAGCTGAAACAGCTCGACGCCCAGTCGCGTGGTCGTGCGGGCCAGCTGCTTCGCCTGGCCAATGGAGACTTCGGAAGCGCTTCCGACGACGACGGCGATCGATCCGTTGGCGATTCGAGGGCGCGGTGAAGCTGCCTTGCGCGGAAGGAACGAGGCAAGCGCGCGCGCAAGGCCCGCCGAGCCGACGAAAAGCGGTCTCGGTTTCATCGCGAGGCCCTGGCGCGCGATCCTGCGCAGGTCCGCGTCCGATTCGGCGTCGCAAAGCAGGAAGCGCTCTTCCTTTGCAAGGGGTTTCAGGTTCGCGGCGCGCAACCGCTTGCCGTGCACGAACACCTGCGCGTCGTTCATGGTGCGGCCCTGCGCCGGAAAGGCGGGCGCGATCCAGACGCTGCGCCGCTTGCCGATCGCTTCACGTGCGGCGCGCAACTCGGCCACCACGTTGCCGCGCAGCGTCGAATCGATCTTCTTGAAGAGGATCTTCGCTTCGTGCGCGCGGCGGCTGGAAAACGCCCGACGGACCGTGTCGCAGGCGGCTTCCCCGGGAAGCGAGCGCGTATTGAGGTCGATCGAAAGC